>CBFGNE010000117.1:0-8113 GCA_965649995.1 uncultured Mucilaginibacter sp. | reverse complement strand
GTTTTACAACCGCGTAATGCTGCCCGACTATATCAGCGGCGAACAGCGCTGGGAACAGTTGGTTAAAATGACCGATGAGGAAGAACCTGGCTACAACATTCGTTTGCTGCGCGGTGTAAGCGTAGAAAAGATAGACCGCGCAAACAAATTTGTGATTGATAGCAGAGGCATAAAAACCTATTACGACGTACTGTTGCTGGCTACCGGCAGCCGTGCATCTATCCCAAAAAATGTACCGTCCTTACCCGGCATCTTCAGTATGCGCAGCCGCAACGATGCCGACAACTTTAAAAAGCATGTACCAAAAGGCGGGCATGTGGTTATTGTTGGTGGCGGTTTGTTGGGGCTGGAAATGGCCGCGTCACTCCGCGAAATTGGCATTACTATTACCATTATCCAGCGTACATCCAGGTTTTTAAACCGGCAACTGGATGAATTAGGAAGCCGCCTGCTGCATGAGGAAATGGCCGACCAGGGCTGTGATATTTTTTATGATGATGAAGTGCAGCTTTTCTTCGGCAGGTCGAAATTAACTGGTATAGGCTTGCGCAGCGGGCGCAAAATAAACTGCGATGCTTTAATATTGGCCATTGGTACAACTCCAAACCTGGAAATAGCTAAAGACTGCGGGTTAGATTGCAAGCGGGGCGTGTTGGTAAACGAACGCCTGCTCACCAGCGACCCATCGATTTACGCCGTTGGCGAGATTGCCGAATTTAAAGGGACCCTTTATGGTATTACTGCTGCTGCTGAACAGCAGGCAGAAGTAGTTGCCGCCTATATGAACGGCGACATCGCAAGCTATTACAAAGGCAGTTTGTTTATGAATATCATCAAGATACACGGGTTCGACCTATGCAGTATTGGACTATCTGAATGCCCGGATGATAAAGATTACGAAGAGATCGTATTTATTGATAAGGCCAAGCGCTACTATAAAAAATGCATCATCTACCAGGATAAGTTGGTGGGTACAATTTTAATAGGCGATAAGAGCGAATTTCTGGAGTTTAAGGAACTGATTGCCCAAAAAACCGAACTGAGTGATAAGCGCCTTAAGCTGCTTCGCAGTGGTAAAGCCGCCGAACCTGTTTTAGGCAAGCTGGTATGCAGTTGTAATAACGTAGGCGCGGGCAATATCCGTAATCATATAAATGCGGGCTGCGATAATTTAGCCAGCCTTTGCACGGCTACGGGTGCCGGTATGGGATGCGGCAGCTGTAAACCCGAAGTAAAGCGGTTGCTGGAAGAAATGCAAACCTTAAATGTGGTATAATGCTTAGTAACAGTAAAATACATATCAAGATAAATCTGCCGGGCGGGGTAGTAGCCGCTGGCGACATGTACGAGATTTTGGTTTTGGCGCAAAATGCCGGAGCCACGCACATGCGGTTTGGCAATCGCCAGCAATTATATTTTGAGATCGAAAGCCATGAGTTGGATGCCCTGGATATCGAGCTGTTAAATGCCGGCATAGATTATGAAGCGGATGCCGCCGGGCATCCTAATATTGTAAGCTCGTACATTGCAGAGGGTATTTTTAACCAGGAAAGCTGGCTAAAGGAGGGGGTGTACAAGGATATCTTCGACCTGTTCGATTACAAGCCTCTCCTCAAAATAAATATTGTTGATGGAAGCCAAACTTTTGCCCCCTTTTTTACCGGTAACCTCAACTTTATAGCTTCATCGGTAAGTAATTACTGGTATTTGCAGATCAGGTATCCTAAAACTAATATCCTTTATAGCTGGCCAACATTAGTTTATTCTGATGATATCCCAGCTATAGCAAAAGCCATTGAGGAGGTGATACTTGCCAATAAGCAACAGTTTTATGATCAGCCTGAAATCAACTCCTTATTACTGCATCAAATGGTATCTGCCAAGCATGATTTTGTGATTCAGCAGATCGATCAGGCTTTAAAACTGCCGGATTTCCAGCTACCGTATTATGAAGGTTTTAATAAGCAGGGAAACAAATACTGGCTGGGCATATACCGCCGCGATGAGTTATTTGGCATTGAACTATTAAAGGACATTTGCAATTTATGCATGCAAACCCGTATAGGCCAGCTCTATACCAGCCCCTGGAAATCTTTACTGATAAAAAACATAGAGCCCGGAGACCGCCCTTTGTGGGGAAATATCCTTAATAAATACAGGGTAAACATCCGCCATGCCTCAAACGAATTGAATTGGCAGGTGGAGGATCTTTGTACGCAATGCCTGCAGCTTAAGCAACAGCTGGTGCGCGAATTTGAGGAAGCCGACCTACGCACATACCGCCTTAGTTTTGTAGTTAAACGATCGCCAAAATCGGGGCTGTATGGCTCTGTCATCATACGCGAACGTGCTAACGGGTTATTCGAAATTGCCCACACGTGCGATTTTAACCCCAATACCAAAGAAGTGGTGATTTACCAGAAAGGCGTTTTAAGGGAAGAAGTAAGTAAACATCTTATTGCACTTTGCGATAAGTTTTATGCGGAGCAAAGCCATTCGTTACAACCACCTTCGCTGGCTGTAACGGAGGAAATTGATACCGAACAAAGGCGGGTTTACCAATGTAAATATTGCTTTACTATTTATGATGAACGCTACGGCGACGAACAGAATAAAGTATCACCAGGCACGCCCTTTGTAAGTTTGGTTGATTTTTCCTGCCCTGTTTGCGACGCAGGGAAAGATGAGTTTGTGCCTGTTTTAACTGCTATGGCGTAAAGAAACCCCGATGTTTTTTGCCCGAAAATTCGGTAAAACTAAGAAGGCTCAAACCGCTATAGCGACCAGAGCCTTCTTGATTAAGTGGAGCCGGAGGGATTTGTAAATCCCAAAAATCGACTTGATATTCAATATGTTATGCGGGTTTAATTCTTACTCACCGAATTACTCACCACTTTTCAAATACAGATTTAATTGCAAATCTTATGACATGAAGATACGAAAAGCAACAATCTAAACCAAAATTTCAGATGTTTTTTTCCCTTTGCTGATTACGTCTTCGGCACTTTTATTAGAATATTCATTACCCAAAATTTAATTTGAATAGGTGCCTTAATCCATAATCATAGCTTAACTATCGTTTTAATTAATTTCCGCCGGACAGTTTGTAAGAACTGCAATTGAATATGTTAGTCGACAATTAAAGCGCGAAAGAAGTATTTAAGTTGAGGTAACCTAAGCGGAAACCCGAATAATGTAATCTATTGAACGTTTAACTGTAAAGCGATTTTTCTACTTTAATGATACGCTGCTCATTAAAGTTGATGTACTCGTAAGCCGAATCAAAATCCTTATTATGGAACGATAGGTGTTGCCCTAAGTCCCGCTTTTCTACATGAACAAAAAAACCTTCTACCTGTTCGTTTATAGTGGGGCGATAGGTTGCAACGGTTTTTTTATCTTCCCCTGGAGTGGGGATATCGCGGTTGAATGCCTGCACTCTGCCATTTAGAACAGTTTTAATATAGAGGGAGTTTTGGATATAAAGCGAACCCAAAAGCTGAGGTAAGGACATTTTGTTACCATATCCTCCGGGCTTACGCCAAACCAATCGCGATAGGCATCGCTCGCATAACGGCATACCAGATGTTTATCTCAATAGGCCAGCATAGCCGTAGAATTTTCGTCAGCGTCTATACCTAATTCGTTTAGTTTTTTGAAGATACCTTTAGTCACCCCTTTGCGGTCGTTAAGTAGGTGATCAAATATATTGTTTATTGGATATTTTTGAGGGTGTCGTTAGTTTATGTTGTATGAAATAGCATCAATAAATAAAGCGAAGGGCTAAGTATCGGCAGCGCTCGCAATTTTTAACAAAGTTCGGTGATTTATATCGAAATAGTTGTCGACATGATACGTTATCTGGTCAACTTTTGTTTACGTACATTTTTGTGTAATATTCGTCCGCCAGCCTGCCCGATTCAAATTCGGGTACTATGTCCATAGCAGCTGTTTTTAAGATGGTAAGCCATCTATCTTGGTCATTATAGTACATCGGCAAAATTTCCTTTTCCAGTGTATCCATCAGGTTGCGGTTTTCCAAGGTGTCTTTTTCCGGCAATGCCATCGAATCCGGCGCAGGGTGGATCAAAAAGCAATTTTTACGGTCTTTAGCAAATTCCGGCACCCAGCCGTCGGGAATTGATAAGTTGATGCTGCCGTTTATAGCTGCCGTCATCCCGCTTGTACCCGAAGCTTCATGACGAAGGCGTGGCGTGTTGAGCCAAACATCCGAACCTTTTTTTAATAATGCAGATAATTGCAGTTCGTAGCCGGTAAGCACTGCGCAACGGCTTAAAGGTTGCGATCGGGCACAAATTTGGTTAAATTGACTGATTGCGCCTTCATCCCCCGGGTAAGGTTTCCCGGCCCAAATCAGTTGTACCGGTTGCTCGTTATTGGTTAATAGTTGTACAAACCTGTGCCAGTCATTCATGATCAAATCGGCCCGTTTATAACCCGTGAAGCGCCTTGCCCAAACAATGGTGAGTGCGTTTTCATCAAAGAGTTTACCGCATTGATCTGCCACTACCTTGAACAGTTCGCGCTTCATTATTTTTTTCCGCAGGATGATAGCCTCATCATGATCGCCTTTTATTGCCTCATCAAGTATGGCGTCATGCCAATAATGTTTATTCTGCGCGTTGGTTATGGCGATAATTTCGCAAATGCCTATGTTTCCTGCCCACATCACTCGTGCAACTTCGGCATGGAGTTTGGAAACGCCATTAGCTCGCTTTGAAAACTTTAGGGCAGCCAGTGTGTAGTTAAACTGATCGCCGCCCATCTCCAACAACGATCTAACTTCCTCTTCCTTTAAGTTGTAGAAAAAGCTCATATCCCGGAGTAAAACAAAACTGTGTGATTCGTTCCCTGCGGGTTCCGGCGTGTGGGTGGTAAAAACTACTCTTTTTTTGACTTCTTCTAAGTTTCTGTATTTCTCATACAGGTAAAAATTTAGTGCTACGCTATGGCCCTCATTCATGTGATAAATATCCGGGCTGAAGTTTAAAATATCCAGGAGGGTTGCTCCGCCAATCCCTAAAACAATACTTTGCGCAACCCGGGTAGCTTCATTGGCATCATACAGATAGCGTGTGATCGAGCGGGAAAGTTCGTCGTTTTCCTCAATGTCGGTGCTCAACAGAAAAAGCGGAGCGGTGCCAAAGGTCTCGGGCTCTAACAGGTAAGCTTTTACATGCACAGGATGGCCGTGCACTATCACGGTAAACACGATACCGGTATCCTTCAGATAGCTATAAGTTTTTTTAACGAATTCGGCCTTCATCAATCCGTCGTTGTTTCGTACCTGATCATAATAGCCATACGTCCACAATATGCCAACCCCCATCAAATTCTGCCGCAGTTCATATGCACTCCTTAAATGCGAACCGGCCAGGAAGCCGAGGCCCCCGCTATAGATCTTCAGCGCCTGGTCTATCGCAAATTCCATTGAAAAATAAGCTACACTGGTTTGATATTTCTCGTTTGGCCTGTAGCCTAATACTTCCTCCGTGTTCATTGAAGGTTAGCTTTTTTTATATCTTCAGCCCATTTCCAGTTAAGTATTTCCGGCATGTCTTTCCCGTTTGCGCAGATATATTGTTTGTGTTCTGTAAGTTTATCCAGCAATTGCAGCTTTAGGTAAGTGCCCTTGCTCCCGGTTTTGGGAAGGCGGTCTATCACGTCTATTACCAGGTGAAAACGGTCCATTTCGTTAAGTACCGTCATATCAAAAGAGGTGGTTATAGTACCCTCTTCCTTGTAACCACGTACGTGTATATTGCTGTTATTTGCCCGGTTATAGGTTAAGCGGTGTACCAACCACGGGTAACCATGAAAGGCGAATATCACCGGCTTTTTTGTAGTAAAAAGCGCATCGAAATCATGGTCGTTTAAACCGTGGGTGTGCTCGGTATTCTTTTCAAGCTTAAAAAGGTCTACTACGTTTACCACCCGTATTTTAAGTTCAGGTAAATGTTCGCGCAGGATGGTTACCGCGGCCAGGGTTTCCAGCGTAGGTACATCGCCGCAGCAGGCCATTACAACATCCGGTTCGCTATCCTGGTCGTTGCTTGCCCAGTCCCAGATACCGATGCCCCGTGTGCAATGTGCCACTGCTTCATCCATATCCAGCCACTGCGGTGCAGGATGTTTCCCGGCAACTATTACATTAACATAATGCCTGCTGCGCAGGCAGTGATCAGTTACCGAAAGTAAGCAATTGGCATCAGGCGGAAGGTAAACGCGAACAATTTCCGCTTTTTTATTAACCACATGATCGATGAACCCCGGATCCTGGTGGGTAAAGCCGTTATGATCTTGCCGCCATACGGTGGAGGTCAACAGGATATTGAGGGAAGCGATATCGCTTCTCCAGGGAATTTCCCGGCATGCTTTTAACCATTTTGCGTGCTGGTTAAACATCGAATCGATAATATGGATAAAAGCTTCATAACAATTAAAGAGGCCATGCCTGCCTGTTAGTAAATAACCTTCCAGCCAGCCTTCACACTGATGTTCGCTTAGCATCTCCATAACCCGCCCGTCTCCAGCCAGGAACTCATCAGCAGGCTCCACAGTTGCGTTCCATTGTCGGTTAGTCACTTCCAGCACAGCATCAAGGCGATTGGATACGGTTTCGTCCGGCCCAAATATCCGGAAATTGCGCTGGTGTTGATTTTGCCGTATAATATCCCGCAGGAAGCGCCCGCACACGAAGGTATCGCCTTCGCCGCCGGCACCGCGGAAAGGCACAGGTACTCCGTATTGCCTAAAATCGGGCATGCGCAAATCGGTAAGCATTTGCCCGCCATTGGTATGTGGGTTGGCGCCCATCCTGCGTTCGCCTTTAGGGGCCAGTTCGGCCAGTTCGGAGCTCAATTTCCCGTTCTCGTCAAAAAGTTCCTCGGGATGATAGCTTCTTAACCAATTTTCAAGCATCTGCAGATGCTCGGGCGGAGTGCTTGCAGAAACCGCCAGCGGCACCTGGTGCGATCTGAAGTTGCCCTCAATTTTATGGCCGTCTACTTCTTTTGGCCCTGTCCAACCCTTAGGCGATCTTAATATGATCATCGGCCAGCGTGGACGGGCGTGAGCATCTCCTTTTTTGATTTTCCTGATCTGTTCAATTGCATCGTCCAAGGCTGCCGCCATCGCTTCGTGCATCGCAATAGGTTCGTGGCCTTCTACAAATAACGGGTTCCAGCCATAACCACGGAATAATTGTTCCAGTTCTTCGTGGCTGATCCTTGCCAGGATGGTTGGGTTGGCTATCTTATAACCATTCAGATGCAGGATAGGAAGCACTGTTCCATCGGTAATGGGGTTTAAAAATTTATTCGAGTGCCAGGCGGTAGCTAAGGGGCCTGTTTCTGCCTCGCCGTCACCCACTACGCAAGCCACTATCAAGTCCGGATTATCCAATACTGCACCAAATGAGTGGCTTAAAGAATAACCCAGCTCGCCACCCTCGTGTATAGAACCGGGCGTTTGCGGCGAGGCGTGGCTGGGAATTCCGCCGGGATAAGAGAACTGGGTGAATAGTTTCCGAAGGCCGTCTTCATCCTGGCTAATGTCCGGGTAAACCTCGCTGTGTGTGCCTTCCAGGTAAGTGCCTGCCACTACTGCCGGGCCGCCATGGCCGGGACCGGAAACGTAGATCACGTTCAAATCATACTGTTTGATAACCCGGTTCAGGTGCGTATAAATGAAATTTTGCCCAGGAGTGGTTCCCCAGTGTCCAAGCAGCATGCTCTTTATATGTTGAAGTTTTAGGGGCTCTTTCAGCAGCGGATTACCACGTAAATAAAGCTGCCCAACAGACAGGTAATTGGCCGCACGCCAATAAGCATCTATTTTTTGAAGTAAGTCTGAAGACAGCCTTGCTGGTATCGTATTGAGTGTTAAGGTCTCCATAGTATTTATTGTTTATGTTGGTATATAGTGGTGTTAACCAGTTGGGCCATCATTAATTCCTCGTCGGTTTTTATGACACGGATGGTTACCCGGCTTGTTGTTTTTGATATGATGTTGTTATTGCCTATGTTTTTTTGAGTATCCAGTTCGATACCCATGAAATTAAGTCCGTCGCAAATACGTTGGCGGAGCGGCG
>CBFGNE010000116.1:0-8122 GCA_965649995.1 uncultured Mucilaginibacter sp. | reverse complement strand
CGATGCGGCCAACCACATTGGCCAGGCATTAAAACTTAATTCGAAGGAGCAACGGTTGCCCGCCAACTTGCCAAAGACGGATGTGGATGCCCTGCCCTATTGCCCCGGCGTATATTACTTTCACGATGCAAAAGGTAAGGTGGTTTATGTGGGAAAAGCCAAGAATATTAAAAAACGGGTTTGCAGCCATTTCACGGGCAACAACCCCGGTTTGCAGCGCCAGGAATTTTTAAAGAGCATCCACCGCATAAGCTACCAGGCATGCGGTACAGAACTGATCGCTTTTGTATTGGAGGCGGTGGAGATAAAACGCCTGTGGCCAAAGTATAACCGTTCGCTTAAACGTTTCGAGAATACTTATGGGCTTTATGCATATGAGGACCAGCGCGGTTATATGCGCCTGGCGGTTGATAAGCACCGCAAGCATATGCCGGCGGTATATGCCTGCAATTCGCTGCTGGAAGGCTATAACTTGCTGAATAAACTGATAGAAACCTTTAGCCTGTGCCCAAAGATGTGCTTCGTGCAAAAAAACGACCAGCCTTGCACCGGCAACAACGTAAACGCCTGCGCCTGCGAAGGGCACGAAACACCGGACGAATACAACCTAAAAGTAATCGCTGCTATAGATGAACTGAAAAAAGCCCTGCCTACCTTCGCCATACGCGATGAAGGCCGCAACGGAGAAGAACACAGTTGCATCCTGATAGAAGAGGGACGTTTTTACGGTATGGGGTATATCTCCCACTATTTCGAGGCCAATAACATCCAGCAACTCAAAAACTACCTGACCCCCTACCCGGGCAACGATTATATTAAAAATATCGTAACCGGCTATGCAAGCCGATACCCGGAACGTAAGGTGAGTTTTGTTTAGGTTGCAACCACCGCGTCCTTGCCTTCGAGGTTCGAAACAATCTCTACACAGGACAAGCCCCTTTGCAGATCACCTGCTTATTGGTAGATTGCTTCGTACCTCGCAATGACGTAGTTGAGAATTTCAAAACTTTTCAACGTTCAAACCTTTCAACTTTCCAACAAAATAGAAAACAAATAAATTTCTCACAGGTTAATATATTATCATTTAAAAATACACAAACCTGTTATGGACAGCATTAACAAACAACAACCCGAAGATAATTTTGAGAACCTGGAAGGCAACGAAGCCTGGAAAAAACTGAAGGAGATGGCAGAAGGCAGCAGTTGCTTTTTTTGCAGCAATATTAAAACCGGGCTGCCTTTTTCTACCCGCCCTATGTCACCCCAAAAAATAGATGATAACGGCGACTTATGGTTCCTGAGCGCTAACGACAGCCACAAAAATGCCGAAATATTGGTAGACCCAATGGTTCAACTGCTGTTCCAGGGTTCTAAATACTCCGACTTCCTGAACGTTTACGGCATAGCCGAAGTAAGCGCCGACAAAGAAAATATAAAGGAATTATGGCAACCGATATTAAAAGTCTGGTTCACCGAAGGGGTAGATGACCCGCGTATCTCGGTAATAAAAGTAAGCCCCACACAAGGCTACTACTGGGATAACAAGCACGGCAATGCCGTAGCGTTTGTTAAACAGTTGGTAGGCGCTGCCATCGGCAAAACGTTTGATGATTCGATAGAAGGTAAACTTCAACCCTAAAATACTGTTGATAAGGCTGGCCGGATAACTCAATCTTTAGATAAGCTCTAATCATCCGGTTGGCCTATTCAACTTTAAATATGTAATCCTGCCATAGGCCACACTATTTGCTTGATAAACTGCTCATGAAAAAGCAAAGGCATCGGCACAATGAGCCAAAAGAATACCCACATACGTGCCACCCATTTGTTCTTCAAAAACAATATTCCTTTACCTGCCAATAATTTCTCCACTAAAACAAGCAGCCCTTGTATCACAAAATATAAGGTAGGTAGCCCATAACCGCTATTCACAGGTAGGCTCAGCGCTAACTCGTGCAATAAGCCGGAGAATATAAAGGAAACCATCAATGCTACTACTGCGCCAACTTTACTTTTTAAGGGACGGAATATGGCTACGGATGTCATCTCGCTGAACGCGACGTTCCAGCGTTTGCTCCAGAGTTCGGTAAGGCTAAGCGCTTTTGCGGGTTGGCGAAACAAGTAATAGGTATTAACGCCCGAGAAACGCCACATCCCTGCGCTGATGCCAAGCAACCCAAAATGCAAGATCAAGCTTAAAGCGGCCAATAGTATTGGCGTTACCAGCATACACGTTAACTCACCGTTCAAATGCAGCCGAACAATGCCGTGCGCCAAAACGATCAATAACGCCCCGGCAATAACTCTGCTAATGCCAAAGCGCACCATTGGCCAGGCACCGGGTAACGCTTTTTCGCCCAGTGTTTCGAAAGGTTGGGCACGCATGCCTACCCAGCCTATGGCGTAAGTAAGCCATTGTTTAAATGTGAGTGTAAGCGGTTTATGTTTGTATCCTTCTGCTACCGCTATTACTTTCATGCCGCTAAAAGTAGTTGCAATAATGGTCAGCATTCTCAGGATCGGGTGCTCGTTGATGAACAAATAATAAACGCCGGTGATGCTCCCGGCAAGCATGAGCCAACCTGCAAAAACCAGCTTCTGTTTAATAAAAACATATCCAATTAGCACTACCGCCAAATTGATGAGCACAAAACATAGCAGATGAACTATTAACTGCGTATCCATCCTGTTTAAAAATTTAAGTAAAACACCCAACTGTAAGTTAGGCTAAGCACTATAAACAATGTAGTTAAAACTACCTCTGCCAACAAGTTAAACCCTCCTTTCGGGAAAGCGCTCCTGTCGAAGTAAAAGAATTGAGTAAGCACTCTTGATATCCAGTAAACTGCAATAAAACCGGTGAGCAGTGCCGCCAACAGGGAGCCGTTAAGCAGGTCACCGGCCGCAAAAAAAGACACAAGGCCCAGGCACAGGTTTATTACTAAAATGTAAGCTCCATGAACCCAAACCATTTGTTTGACAACGGTTTTTAACTTCGCCAGTTCAGGTTTCCAACCCAATACTTTTGGTATGGCCACGCTGACAACGGCAAGCACTATTTGCGCCAAACCCGCCAATTGCAGTAATTGATGTGCTAATACTTTATCCATCATGTTCGTTATTTAACACTACAAATATATAATTATTATTCTGAACTTTCAAAATATATTGAAAGTTAAGTGCGCAATTGAACTGTTCTTAAATGAGAAGCCCCGCAACTTCAATAGTGCAGGGCTTCCGGCCTAATCTCTAACCGCTATTTCAAATACTTATCGTACCATTTAATATACCGCTCCACCCTATCAACCTGGTAGCTTGGTATGCTGATGCCGTGGTTTTGGTTGGGGTATAATACCAACTCGGCAGGTACGCCAAGCGATTTTAACGCCTGGTACATCTGCTCGCTTCCGGCGGTTGGTACGTTAAAATCTTTTAAGCCCGACATAAACAACACAGGTGTTTTTATCCTGTCGGCATGCAGGAAGGGGTACGATATCTTGTTATAAACATCAATATTTTTCCAGGGTTGGCCCAGTTCGTTATCGTATTGCAGGATGTATTGGTCGATACCATAGTTAGCTATTTGCAGGGCGCTGCCGGCACCGCTCGCCGCGGCCTTAAACCGCGTATCGCTGGCAATCAAAAAGTCGGTAGTGATACCGCCGTAGCTCCAGCCGCCTACGCCCAGTTTATCGGGGTCAGCAATGCCTTGCTTCACCAATTCGTCTACCGCCCCATGCAAGTCTATCACCTCTTTATTACCCCAATCTGCGGCGATCGCTTTGGTGTAATCTATCCCTCTGCCCGAGCTACCCCGATAGTTTACTGCTGCTACCGCATAACCCGCGCTGGCCAATACCTGGCAGGTGCCATCAAAGCTGTAATCGTCCTGCCCTACCGGGCCGCCATGTACAAATAGGATAAAAGGCATTTTTTTTGTGCTTGTGCTATCCGGCCTGTATAATACGCCCGATACTTTAGTGCCATCCTTACTGGTAGAGCGAAAACCGGTTACCTGCGCCAAAGTCACCTTACTCAGCCATTCCTGTTGCTGAAAGGTTAAGCGGCGCAATTTGCCGGCCTCTAAGGCGTAAATTTCGAAAGGTGTATTTGGGTTGCTCATCGTAATTACCCAGCTACCGGCACCCTGTGCGGCGATATCGCCCACGCTTACCTTACCCCGGGTAGCCGGGATGATGTTTATTTTTTTGCTCGCCAGTGTATAAGTAGCTGCATATCGCTCACGGTCGTCGTCTATCAAAAAAGCTATGCTTTTGCTGTCTTTGCTCCAATCGGGGCTATCGGCGGGGCGGTCCAGCTCTTTAGTCAGTAGCTTATTATCGCTGCCATCAGCATTCATCAAGCAAAGAATATTCTGGTCATACATATTATACCCTTCGCTATCCTGGCGCAGGTAGGCAATATATTTGCCATCGGGACTGTACTTCGGACTTACATCGTGCCCTTTCCAGGTGGTAAGTTGTTTTACAGCGCCGTTTGCTTTAGCCTCCACCACAAAAATGTCGCTGTTTTCGCTCCGGTCGGGGTCTGTGTCATGGTTGCTTACAAACACAATGCTCTTGCCATCCGGTGACCATGTGGGCGAGCCTTCGTCGAAATTACCCTTCGTTAAGGTATCCAGCTTTTTGGTATTGATGTCGAAAATGTATAAATGGTTATGGTCGTGTTCCAGGTAGCCCTGGTAATCCTGTTTAAAATGGTAGCGGTCTACCACAATAGGCTTTGGAGTTTTTGGCGCCTCTTTACCTTTATTATCGGGGTCGCCTATTACCATAACCACCTTGCCGCCATCCGGGCTCCATTCGTAATCGCCCAGGTCGCCTTTTATATCGGTTACCTTTTGGGCTTCGCCGCCGCGGCGGTCAAGCAGCCAAAGCTGCGACCCATTCTTCGATTCGCGCGACGACAAAAACGCCAGGTATTTGCCATCCGGGCTCCAACGCGCGCGGGACGCCGGTTCGGCACCATGTGTAAGCTGGATTGATGTTTTGCCATCCCAGCTTTGCATCCACAGGTGCGATATGCGCTTGTCCTTAGCAGTATCTACGGTAGAAACGCCATAGGCCACCCACTTCCCCTCAGGCGAAACCTGGGCATCGCTTACTGTTGGTATTTTATAAAAATCGGTAGGTTTAAACGGTTTTTTATCTGTTTGTGCAAATGCGGAAGTTGCCAGCGATGCAGCGAAAAGCAGCGTAAGGTGTTTTTTCATATGACAGTATTAGATTGGGAGGTAATTTAGCGAAAAGAGGTTAGAGATTGAATGCAAAGCTTATTTTGTAACTAATATCTTACGCAAAGGCACGGAGGTGCAAAGAAAAAGAGCTTTGCCTTGCGGCCATTCCTTAAAAGGAACGGTAATGAAGGTGGGGGAACTGGAATACAAACCGCCACCCGCCTTCATTGCCGTTCGGCTTCAGCCAACGGTAAGCCAATAAATAGGATAATTATATCACCCCCGCCTTCTCCAACTCAACCTGCATTTGTTGTTGCAAACTCAAGGCCTCAGCCCTGGCAGCTTCGGCAAAGTCTTCGCCATTGCTGGCGTAAATGATAGAACGCGATGCGTTTACAATAAGCCCGCAATCAGCCGTCATGCCGTATTTGCACACATCTTCCAGGCTGCCGCCCTGCGCGCCCACGCCGGGCACCAGCAAAAAGTTATCGGGGGCGTACTTACGGATGTTGGTAAACTCGGTGCTTTTGGTAGCCCCCACTACAAACATCAGCCTATCGGCACCTGCCCAGGTATTGGCCTTTTGTATCACAGTTTCGTAAAGGTAGCCCTCGCCGGTGTTGAGGTACTGGAAATCCTTACTCCCTACCGATGAAGTAAGCGCCAGGATGATCACCCATTTGCCATCGTACTTTAAGTAAGGCGTAACACTGTCGTTACCCATATAAGGGGTTACGGTAATAGCATCAAAGCCCATCCCGGTTACATCTTCGTTAAAAAAAGCTTTGGCGTAATTGTCGGATGTGTTGCCTATATCGCCGCGTTTGGCATCAATAATAGATAAGCAATCCTTTGGCAGGTACTCGTATGTAGATATTAAGCTTTGCAAACCCGCCATGCCCCGGCTTTCGTAAAACGCTGCATTTGGTTTATATGCGATGCACAAATCCTTTGTAGCATCAATAATGCGTTTGTTGAATTCGAAGGCCGGATCGGGGTATTCTTTCAGGAATTCGGGAATTTTTTCCACATCCGTATCTAATCCCACACATAAAAAAGTTTTCTTTTGTTTTATTTGACCGATAAGCTGTTGGCGGGATATCATGCAAGGGTATTTTAATTAATGCCAAAAGTCTAAAAAAATATGCTAATGATGTTATTTTTTTATTAAATTTGCATTTTAAGAATATTTCATTAAAATTGCATTGTTATCCCCTGCATTTTCTTGCATTCAAGAAACAATTTTTATCACCACGTCATTATTTCTGATACTTGCCTGGCTTAAATATTGCATATGCAGGGTTGCAAAACAATCTTTCAACTAAAAAATCCTTTTGAACTATAATTCATATCATGTCTGATACAATCGAATTGAACGACAAACTCGTTTCTGAGTTGCGCGACATTGCCAAAAGTTTGGGTATTGCTACCGCTGATGAGCTACGTAAAGCACAGCTGATCACCGCAATAGTTGAGCAACAGCAACTAATAGAAGCCGCCAGGAACCAACAGAGCATCGTTGAAAATAATTACGCTCCAAAAACTGCTCCCGCAGAAACTGCAGCGCCCGAAGCCGAAGAAAAAACACGTAAAAGAACCCGTGTAGTAAAAACAAAAAACCAACCAAGGGTAGAAGTACCTTTAAATGATACCAACCTATTTGAGCAGGAAGAGGACGAGTTGGAAAACAACAACCGTGGCAACAACACCCCTGCTGTTTCGGCCATAACCACCGAAACCGAAGAAGAGCAGGCCATAAGGGCCGAGCAATTGCCTGCCACAGAAGGCCGCCCGCAAAAATTTGAGCGCCGTGTTAACAATACAGGCAACGGCCCCGCCCAGAAAAACCAGGAGCCTGCCATTAACCTCGATTTTGACAACGTAATTGTAAACGAAGGCGTGCTGGAAATTATGCCTGATGGCTATGGGTTCCTGCGTTCGTCTGATTACAACTACTTAACATCTCCGGATGATATATATGTATCGCAATCGCAAATAAAATTGTTCGGCTTAAAAACCGGTGATACTGTTCGCGGCAGCATACGCCCGCCAAAAGAAGGCGAAAAATATTTCCCTTTGGTACGGGTAGAAGCCATTAACGGCCGTATACCTGCCGAAGTGCGCGACCGTGTACCTTTCGACCACTTAACCCCGCTTTTCCCATCGGAAAAATTGAGCCTGTTTACTGATGCCGGTAATTATTCTACCCGTATTATGGACCTGTTCTCTCCTATTGGTAAAGGCCAGCGTGGTTTAATTGTTGCGCAGCCAAAAACAGGTAAAACCATGCTGCTGAAGGATGTTGCCAACGCGATAGCCAAAAACCACCCCGAAGTTTACCTGATCATATTACTGATTGATGAACGCCCCGAGGAGGTTACCGATATGGCCCGCAGCGTACGCGCCGAAGTAGTATCGTCAACCTTTGACGAGCCGGCAGAGCGCCACGTAAAAATTGCCAATATTGTATTAGAGAAAGCAAAACGCATGGTAGAGTGCGGGCACGATGTAGTTATCCTGCTGGATTCTATCACCCGTTTAGCACGTGCATATAACACCGTAGCCCCTGCATCCGGTAAAATATTATCGGGTGGTGTGGATGCCAACGCATTGCACAAGCCAAAACGCTTTTTTGGTGCGGCCCGTAACATCGAAGACGGCGGTTCGTTAACCATCATTGCAACGGCATTAACCGAAACCGGTTCTAAAATGGATGAGGTTATTTTTGAAGAGTTTAAAGGTACCGGTAATATGGAGTTGCAGTTGGATCGTAAACTATCTAACAAACGTATATTCCCGGCAATCGATATCACTGCATCGAGCACCCGTCGTGATGACCTATTGCTTGACCGCGACACATTACAGCGCATATGGATACTGCGTAACCACCTTGCCGATATGAACTCATTGGAGGCGATGGAGTTT
>CBFGNE010000115.1:0-8135 GCA_965649995.1 uncultured Mucilaginibacter sp. | reverse complement strand
TGGCTACAGTGCCTGCTTTCGTTTGCCCGTAAGGTACTTACGCAGAGGGATATCGTATGCCACCATTACCAGCCAGGCAAAAGCCACCAATGCAATTAATCCGCCGGTAATTATTAAGGCCAACTGGCCGGTTGCGGGTTTATTGGCGGTGTAATAGTTTAAAAACATCCAAATAAAGGCGTAGTGCGTCATGTACAGCGGATAAGATATATCCCCCGAAAAATTGCAGATGCCTTTTAGTTTGGGGCTTAATGTTGAGCCTGCACCAAGCGATACCAGTAGCGGGAAATAGATTATCACCACTAAGGGCTCGCTTAACCAATTCCAAGTGTTAAATGGCATCACAAAAGCCAGGAACAGCAATACTGCAACACCTGCAAAACCAATTTTATTTTTGATGATCCAGTTGCGGCGGTATATCAAGAGGCCGGCTAAAAACGAATAACAGATACGCACGCTGCCATCCCAAAAGTTTGGCCCGCCCCAACCGCCCATTAAATTGCCCGAGCGGTGTGCAACAAAGCAAATACCCAGCGCGCTGATTATGGTAAGCGAAAGCAGTAAGAGGCGGTTGATGCGGATAAGGAGAAAGGCATAAACTATGTTAGCCACATACTCCCAAAACAACGACCATGCCGGTGCGTTAAAACTGAATAAATTAAAGGCGCGTTCCGTCATTACCGGGTAGGGTATCAGCAGGATAGAGGTGATCAAAATTAATGCATTTTGCCCAAGGCTATATAGTTTTGCCGGCCCGCCAAACGGGTCGAACAGGAAGGCCAGCAAGCCCAGTAACGAACCAAGGACTACCAAAGGGTGCAGGCGGATAAGCCTCGATTTAAAAAACTCCCAGGCGCCCATTTTGCCAATACGGTTGTCATAAGCATAACCGATAACAAAACCCGAAAGGCAGAAGAAAAAATCTACTGCTAAAAAACCATGCCCGATAAAGTTTTGGCTATAATCCAGGTAAGCCATCTCCATAAAGTGAAAAGTAACAACTGCCAGGGCAGCCACACCTCTCATCCCATCCAAAATTTCGAAATGTTGTTTTGTTTTTAAAAGATCCGGGCTTACTGTAGTCATCCGCTTGGTATTTGTTAAGGCCAAACTTACTATTTAAACCGCAAGCGGCACAAGCAAATGTGGTACATCGCCGTCTACGGCCCAAATCAATCCACCTTTAGCCAGCCGGTGATACTCATACGGGGCTTGTGGGTTACCATTACTTCGTGTTCCATTTCGGTACTTTTAAAAAACACGCTTTTGCCATTTGTTGGCGAAACGCGTTGATCGCCGTGCACATGATGGATGCATAGTTCGCCGCCATCCGCCGGCACCCAATCGCTGTTCAGGTACATGATCATCGAGTAAGCCCGGCTGCCATTGCTCTGAAACTGATCGATATGTTTTTTGTAGAACGCGCCTTTCTCATACAGGGTGTAGTGAAACTCATACCCGGTAATGCCGGTGTAGCAGGTGCGGTTAAGGTATTCCACAAAGCCATCCATCAAATCGAAAAAGGCATTTTCATGTGCATCGTTGTGCTCGCGGCCGAGCCAATAAATGCTATCGCCCCTTACTAATTTATCGTGTACCACAAGCGTTTGGTTACCGGTGCCTGCTGCAAGCAGCAGTTTGCTTTTAAATAGCCGGATGAGGTTGTCCTTTAAATGGCCGGATAGCGCTGTGTTCAGGAAATTTTCGGAAATCCCCACTTGGGTATTCAGGTAGGTGTCGATAAAATCACTAAAAGTTTGTTCCAATTGGGTGCATCGCAAACCGCGATCATGCATTTTGGTGAAGGTATGCTTAATAAACCGCATAGGCCGCATTCAAAACCATTGCCCGCAAATTAGGTTAGTAAGAATATGCAGTATTCATCAAAAGAAGAGGCAACACCCTTAATGATAGGTGCCGAGGTTTTTATAGAGCCCGGGCAAACGGCAGAAGAAATAGATATTTGGTTTTTACGGTTGAAAGAGGCCGGCATGCTGGTCACCCGTATCCGCCTGTTCGAATTTTATATGCACAAGCCCGATGGCAGCTGGGATTATACCTTGTTTGATACCGCTTACCGTGCGGCAGAAAAATATGGCATTAAAGTATATGGCAACCTGTTCCCGTCGACGGCTTTTACCGACCTGGGCGGATTGAAATTCCCGAAAGATGAGGACCACCTGATAGCGATAGCGAAATATGTACAAAACGTGGTTCCGCACTTTAAAGAGTTTAGCTCCTGCTATGGCTGGGTGCCTGTTAACGAGCCGGGGGTAGGGCATTTCCCGCAGGAACAATTTGCCACAGATAAATACCAGGAATGGAAGGCCGCGCAGGCCCACCCGGAATATAATAGCGGCGGGTACGATCATTTCGATTTTGCAGATGAACGCTTCCATCTTTACTACAACACCTGGTTTTTACAGTGGCTTACCGATGAGATTTATAAATACGACCCTGATAGCATTATCCATGTAAACAACCACGCTATATTTAAACACGTAGCCGAGTACAATTTCCCGGCATGGCGTAGTTTCTTAACCAGCCTTGGCGGGTCGGCGCATGCCAGCTGGCACTTCGGGTACTTTAACCGGCAGCAATATGCCATGGCCGTTTCTGCCAATTGCGAGATACTGCGCTCGGGCGCGGGCGGTATCCCCTGGTTTATGACCGAGCTGCAGGGCGGCAACAATACCTACAGCGGATTCTTATCGCTTTGCCCAACCAAAGAAGAAATAAGCCAGTGGTTGTGGATCTGTATCAGCGCCGAAAGCAAGGGAGCTATTTTCTGGTGCCTCAACCCGCGCTCGTCCGGCATTGAGGCCGGCGAATGGGCCATGCTAAATTACCTGAACGAGCCAAGCGACAGGCTGCTGGCCGCAACGGAGGTTATCAGCACCATCACGCAGAATAATGAATTGTTTGAAAACGGCAGGGAAGTAGAATCGGGCATCAGCATCGTTTACACCCGCGAATCGTTATGGGTGGAAAAGAAACTGCAAACCGGTGGCAAAAGTTACGAAGGCCGGGATGAGGGCGGGGTGATGAAATCGGCACTGGCCTATTTCGAGGCACTGAGCGAGGCCGGCATTCAGGCAAATTTTGAGGAAATTAGCGAGTTTGATTTTTCGGGCCGTCGTTTCGACAAAAAAGTGATCATTCTTGCGCACCAGGTGGCAATCCCCGAAAAATACAACACATTACTGCACCAGTTTGTGCAAAATGGAGGCACATTAATAGCCGATGGGCTTACGGCTTATTACGATGAAAATGCCGTTGCAACCACCCGGCTCGGCTCGCCGCTAAGGGCCGTTTTCGGTGCCGACATACTGGAGTACAAAGCCATTGACGATATAGGAGATATAACGGTTGCAGGCGCGTTGCTGCCCGCCTTCCAGTGGGTAGGATTGCTTCGCCCCACAACCGGCAGTGCCGTAGCAAGCAGCGGCAATGATATATGGGCGGTAAAAAACAGCTACGGCAACGGGCATGCCTGGTGGATACCAAGCATGATAGGCCTGGGCAGCAGGCTATTAGAGGACTATACCGGACTTACCAACTTCCTGAAAGGAGCACTTGATTACGATGCGATGGATATCCCGTTCAGGTTTGAAACCCCGCAAAAAGGCATGCTAATGAAAACAATGCGCAGCGGCAGCAATACAATTACCATTATTGTTAACAAATCTACAGACCGTGCAGAGTTTAACCTACTGATGCAAGGTACTCCTCCCGAACCTATGGTGCTGTTTGCCAACAAGGGTGGCAAAACAGGCGGTAACCATATCAGTATTGATACCGAAGAAACTATGGTTATAAAATGGGAATAGTTTTAATTTAGCAATCATATTCCCATCTTATGAAAAAGTTTTTGCTTCTGGTTGCCTGTATTTTAAGTTCAGCGGCTTTAGCACTTGGCGGTGATAAACCCATCATCATTCCGTTGGGTGGCAATGCCTGGGTAAACGGCAGTGCCTTAATAACCGATGACGGCCTGATGCAATGGACGAGCCCTAAATCAACCGCAAACATATTTTTTAGGGTGCCGTCTGCACAAGAACTTATCCTGTTGCTGCGGTTACGGGTACCGGCAGGCAAAAGCCGCATCAGCATAACCGTTGGTAAAAAGGTGTTTACAAAAGAACTGAGCAACACCGCATTCGATACCATCGCCATCGGCAAAGTAAATATTGCGCAGGCCGGCTATGTAAAAGTTAGCCTGAAGGGGCTTAGCAAAACCGGGCTTGCGTACGCTGCGGTATCTGATCTAATCATCCGGGAGGCTAAAGACGAAAAGGAGTTTACCTATGTAAGGGCGGGTTCCTCCTATCATTTCGGCAGGCGCGGCCCATCGGTACATTTACGGTACGATATCCCCGGCGAAATTAAAAAAGAAGTAAAATGGTTTTATAACGAAATAAGCGTACCCGCCAAAATGGATGTAGTTGGCTCCTATTTTATGGCCGACGGCTTTAGCGGCGGTTATTTTGGTATGCAGGTAAATTCGCCAACCGAGCGGCGGGTGCTGTTCTCGGTATGGAGCCCTTTTAATACCGATGACCCTAAAAGCATTCCCGACAGCCTTAAAGTAAAGCTGCTGAAAAAGGGAGCGTCCGTGCATGGAGGCGAATTTGGCGACGAAGGCTCGGGTGGGCAAAGTTATATGCTTTACCCTTGGCAGGCCGGCAAAACCTACGCTTTCCTGTTGCGTGCCGAGCCCGATAAGGCTGCAAAAAGCACTACATACACGGCGTGGTTTAAAGATGTATCCGCGGATAAATGGCTACTGGTTGCCAGCTTCAGCCGCCCGCAAACCAATACTTATTTAACCAGCTTGTACTCGTTTGTGGAAAATTTTCAACCCGATAGCGGTGACCAGATCCGCCTTGCAAATTTTAAAAACCAATGGCTGGGCGACAGCAGCAATAATTGGCACGAAACCACCGGCGCTACCTATACCGGCGATGCTACCGCAAAGGCCAACTACCGTAAAGACTATGCCGGCGGCGCCGAGGGCAATATGTTCTTTTTAAAAAATGGCGGATTTTTTAATGAATTGGTGCCGTTGAATACTCCGTTTACACGAGTGGGAAGCGGGGAGATGCCAGCAATAGACTTAAACGCGCTGCCAACAGAATAAGGCAGGGAACGATGCACCTCGTATGGGGTTTATTCCCCCTCTTCCTGCAAGCGCTCCTCCTCCAAATCCAGGCGGTTTTCTATAAGGCGGATGATATCATCATCAAAGGCATCTATTTTACGGAAAGTATGTAAAGCGCAGCGTTGGTGTTCCATTACCTCCATCATCACCTTTTTAAAGCGTTGCATCATCTCGTTGGCCTCGGCAAGTTTCTGCTCATCTTTGGCAGAGCCTTCAAAAACCTCTACCTTAAGTTTAAACAGTTCGTGCCTGCTTTTAAGCATTGTGTTGTTTTGCAGGTCGGTTTCGTACTCGCCGCCAAGTTTCGCCATCGCCGCCGAATACAGTTGCAGCTCGATCTCAAGCACCTGCTGCTCATCTGTCTTTTCCGATCCAACCCCCTCGGGCTTTATCCATTTAATTACAAAGGGCAATGTAAAGCCCTGCACAACCAGGGTAACTATAATTACAATGAAGGTGACAAACAATATTAAATTACGATTAGGAAAGGGTTGCCCATTCAGCATGAGTGGTATGGATAACGCCGAAGCAAGGGACACCACCCCGCGCATACCCGTCCATCCTAACACAAGGGGGTTGCGCCAGCCCGGCTTGGCTTGCGCAACGGTAATATATTTGCTAATAAACGCTGTAAACCACGATGATAATTGCGCGGCCACCATCCTTACCACCACTACTACACCCGTTATAATAAACGCGATGCGGAAGGCTTCGCCAAGCGATACCGAATTTATTCCATTAATAATAGTTGGCAGTTGCAGCCCTATCAGAAAAAACACAACCGCATTCAATATAAAAACGACTGACGGCCACACCGCGTTTGACTTTAACCTGCTGCTATGGCTAAGTACGTAATGGTTTTTGTATGATATAAACAAGCCACCACTTACAACAGCTAACACACCTGATGAGTTTACGCTTTCTGCCGTGAGGTAAATAATATAAGGAAGCACGATGGAAAATGCGATATCGAGGTTGCTGTTTGTTGGCACCCAGCGGTAAATAGCATAAAATACAAAGCCCAATAGCAGCCCTATTGCAAGGCCCGATACTGTAACCAACAAAAATCCGCCGGCTGCGTGGTACCATACAAAACTGCTACTAATAATAGCCGCCAGCGCAAAACGGAAAACCACTAAACTGGAGGCATCGTTTAATAAGCTCTCGCCTTCCAATATAGATACCATGCCCTTGGGTAGTTTAGTAAACTGCAACACCGAGGTAGCGGCCGCTGCATCGGGCGGGGATATAATAGCGCCTAATAAAAAACCTTGCGCCAATGTAAAGCCCGGTATCAATAACCAGCTTACCCAGGCAACCGCCCCGGCAGTAAGCAATACAAAGCCGAGTGCCAGTACAATTATAATGCGCCGCCATTTCCACAAAGATTTCCATGACGTGTTTTGTGCGCCATCGTATAATACAGGCGGCAATATTACCAAAAACACTACGTCGGGGCTAATATGTACCTCGGGGATACCCGGGATAAAGCTGATACCCAAACCGGCAATTACCAAAAATATAGGGTACGCCACTTTTAGCTTTTTGGCGAGTACTACCAAAAAGGAAACACTAAGGACGAGGCCCAGGCAAAGGAGTAAAATTTCGTGCATGTATCGGCGAAGTTAATAGGTGTTTAACCCGCCTGTAATATAAATGTTTAAAACATCAAATAAAAACCAATGCCCGCCCAGTAGCCTTAACCGCCCTTTTCTACCAACTTTTTTAATCCCCTTAACACTTTATCCCAGCCATTTTCAGATCGCTTATATCGTTTTTCGGCATCTTCGCCTTCGCCAACATCATCGGTGACAAACAGGGTTGTTTCGCCATTTTGATACGTTAATTTATCCGTAACCGTTGATGTTGTTTTGCCCTCCTTGTCGCTTGCATTGCGCAGGCTGTATTGTAAAAGCTTGCCCGGCTCTACGGCCAATATTTTACCGGTGAGTTTTATGGGGATTATCCAAAACATTTTCCCTTTAAAAGTAATTTTACTGCCTTCCTTCCAATCGGATATTACCCGGCATTTAAAAAAATACTTTTGGGTTTTTTGCGGGTTGGTAAGTGCATCCCAAACTTCGGCCGGTTCGGCCTTTATGTTAATGCTTTTTTTTACAATGTAATCCATGGGTAGTTGTGTAGATAACGTAATACTGCAACGGGGGATACTGATTTAAACGGTACTGATAATAACAAAATAAATGCCAGCTTTAGTAGTAAATAAGTCGGCGGAAACGGCCATGTACGCGTCTATTTATCGTAGGGTACCACTTTGGTTTTACTGGTGATGTCTCCAATAACGCTATCCAATTCGTTAGCCGATACTTTAAGGTATTGCAATATCTCTTTTCGTGTAGCTTCATTTTCCTGCGTGTCATCTAAAAGGGAGACAAGGCCCAGGATACGGGCAAGCGGCGCCCTAATGATGTGCGATTGCATCCACGATATTTCTTTTAATTTTTCGTTCTGTTTCTCAATAGCCTGTATGTAACTTAGCCTGTCGGTAATATCATTGGCAACTATAACACGGGCATTTCGCCCTTTATAAAATATGTTGTTGCTTTTTATATCCACCAATATAATCTCGCCATTTTTCTTTTTATGGCGTATGGTACCCGGCAGGTTAAACTGTTGCTGGATTTTATATTCTTCTAAAACTGCATCTAAACCGGCGATATCTTCAGGAGGCCTAATATCCTTTATCGTCATCGATAAAAACTCATCAAGCGAATAGCCATAGTGCTGTATTGCGGCATTGTTTACATCCAAAAACTGTAGTGTGTCGAGGTCAAACACCCATTTCGGCAGCGGGCTAAGCTGGAACAGTTCGCTATACCGCTTTTCTGAATCTTTTAACAGGCCGTCTGTTTTTTTGCGCTCTGTAATATCTTTAAAGTAAACCGAAAGCCCGTTTGCTGAGGGGTAGGCGCTTATATCGTACCATTTTTTTAGTGGCGGATAATAATCTTCG
>CBFGNE010000114.1:0-8157 GCA_965649995.1 uncultured Mucilaginibacter sp. | reverse complement strand
GCGCACCATTATTATTGATAATATTACCGCTCTGCGCAGCAGTACCGAGAGCACCGCCGCCGCCGTGCAACTGATGCGCAGCCTCAACACCGTTAAAACCCGCTGGGGCGTATCCATATTGGTGCTGGCGCATACGCCCAAGCGCAACCCCGCACGCCCCATTACCCGCAACGACTTGCAGGGCAGCAAAATGCTGATGAACTTTGCCGACAGCGCCTTTGCCATTGGCGAAAGCCAGCGCAGCCCGGGCTTGCGCTACCTAAAGCAAATAAAGCAGCGCAGCAGCGGGCCAGCCTTTAGCGCAGGCATGGTAAAGCTTTGCCGTATTGTAAAACAGGGCAGCTCCCTCCACTTCGCGTTTGAAGGCCAGGGCAGCGAAGCCCCTCACCTGCTTAGCCCAACCATGCGGCAGCGCAAAGCCACCGATGAGCAGATCCTCCGCCTCCACGCCGAAGGGCATAGCGTACGGCAAATAGCGGGCGAATTGGATTTGGCTACGAGTAGTGTGTTTAGGGTGATAAAAAGGGTGGAGAAGGTGGGGGTATGATGGGTTGTTTTTCTGTAGCTTGTTGCACACGAATATCGCACCTGCTTTGGGCTGCTCTATACACTCACGCGAGGGGGAGTGCACCCCACTGGTTAGATGCGCCGCATTTCGTAGAGACCTTTGAAATTAATGCCACCAGTCGTGAACACAAAAACGGTAACCATCTTCGTTACATGCATAAATTTCGGTTGATTTGATGTCAGTAAAGGACGACCCAGTGAGGTAATGTATTTTGTTGTTTTCGCTTTGATATCTGTAAGGACAGCTCGTTACATCTTGACCAAGCGATTGAAAAAAAAGCTTTTCAAATTTGTCTGAATTCGGAAATATTCTCAGTGATATTCTTGATAATCTATTATCTTTAAAATAATAAACAATATAAGTGTCATCAGTCACCATTTCTCGTAAACCAGCGTTTTGAAGATACGAATAAATCTCATTGCGGAGTTTTGAATCTTTGAGGTAATACCAGCAATACTTAATATTCTGTCCGGCGCATTCAATTGCATCGGCGAGGTTTGAATAAGCGATGTCATTTCTGTGAAATTCTCCTAATTCAAATGATAACACGTCGCCAATGGAGCTACCAAAGTCCATTTTATATAACAACGATTTGATATTAAAGTTAAACGTTGCGTCATCATTCGGATGCGCATCTCTGAACCCGTTTGTAAAGGCATCTATCCGATCCGACTGGGCGGGATAATTTCCTTCTACAGGTATTGGACATTTTAATTTGACCAAAGCTACGGCATCAGCGAGTCTTAGTCCCAACCTGGCGATCACATTACCGGCGTACTTATCGGCTTGTAACTCATCAAGAGGTTGCGAGTTACCTGTGGAGAAAATATTAAAGTTCAAAAAATGGCCTATTTCGTGTGCCAATACAGCAATTTTATAGGTTTCACTGTTGAGATTCGAAAAAAAATTGGGATTATAGATTATAATTCGTTCATGAGCATCATTAGTTGTCGAGTAGGCATTGGCAACTAAACCTTGTTTTACCACAAAATCTTGATTTATGCCTGTGGCGACGCAAATTCTTTTCACATACTCCAAAGCTTCATTTGAGGGGTCTGAGACTTCTACTTGATGGGGCTCCTCTGAATGAATAAAGCCACAACCATGATGATCGAGGACTATAACATTTTGTGCCTTGGAGTTTTTCAAAAACGATGCGACTAATAAGACAGCGATTAAGATTTTTTTCATAAAACAATTATTGAGTTTAGGCGCATGTTAACAAGTTTTCAATTAACTGGAATACTCGTTGTCAAGCGAGATATCTGCTCCTTTTTTGCGTTCATTACTGAATCAGCTTTACTATCGGACCAACCTCTGCCTATCTTAATGCTTAAAATGTCATTGCTTTGGGAAAGGTATTCCTCAAGCTCTTTAATTTTTGCTTCTAACTTTGTCTTAGCATCCCTATTAACAGGCAAGTTGATTCTTTCATAATTCAAGTATTCAAATATTAAGAAATTTTTATAAGCCGTAAGAATGTCTCCTTGTTTAAGTTTTTGCTGGGCTATTAGATAATTACCGTCATTAAGCGGTTTTACTTGTGCAGAGCAAAAGCCGCAACTAATCACCATGCTCAGGACTAAAAATACTTTCTTCATATAACGTCCTCTGTTAGTTATTTAAATTCAATAATGCTATCGGGTTTAGGAGCATCACGTTTTGAGCTATCCTGTCTGGTAACACCGCCCCTTTTTGTTTGGTTAAGTTCAGCAGTGGAAAATCCTTTAAATACAATCATACCGATAACTATCGACCCGAAAAGAACGAAGTAAGTACCTGGTGCAGCCTTGCGGACGATTAATTTATAATCGTTAAAAGAGCCTTCAACGTCGCCACTTTCATTAAAAACACCTTTAATGAAAAGCATATATCCCAGAAAGACAATGACGAGTCCTACTATAAGGCAGGCGATTTTATACCAGAAAACTAACTCCATGTGTGTTAAGGTTATTTAGTGATTAAATTTATTCATATTCACTTGAAAAATCAAAAAAATTATATCAATAAATAAGATTTTGTTCCCGCAAAGCCACCGACGAGCAGATCCTCCGCCTCCACGCCGAAGGCCACAGCGTACGGCAAATAGCCAACCAACTGGATTGTGCGGCGAGTAGTGTGTTTAGGGTGATAAAAAGGGTGGAGAAGGTGGGGGTGTGAAAATGTGCAGATTACAGATGTGCAGATTTCAGATTTAAAATGTCCCGAGCTTAAAGATGCTGATTATTTACGGTTTGTGGCAGGCGATTTGGAAAAGCAAGGGCAGTGGTTCTTTTGTTGCAACAGTCCCGCTATACACTACAAGCTGCCGATAGAAGCGGGCTTTCCGTTGCTATCGGGTTTATGGCCGAACGGTAAGTGCGCCGAATTGGATATTGACCAGTCCGGCGAGACGCCCGACTGTAAATATTGATAAGGCTCTACGCTTACTTTATTATATTAACCCCGCCCGGGCAGGCGTCCACGCCTGCCTGCGAAACTTGGTAAGCGTCCACGCTTACCCTAATACCTTTTAACTGCTACGTCAGCGTGGACGCTGACAAATTATATCATTCAGGCGTGGACGCCTGAACGGGCGGGGTTTGGAGTAGGCTTAGTTCTTTTAGTAATACCTAATTGGTTTCCACAGTATCAAAACATTTACAAGGATATTTTCGCCGTTGTTGGTGTTGTCACCAATAACGCCCGGATGCACTTATTTAACGAGATACCCGCCACACCCATTAGCGCCTATTACAAGCATTGCGGCTTATCGGGTTAATACATTATCTACAAGCATCGCAGCTCGATGGTCACAAGACCAACGAGGGCGAATGATGATTTTCTTTATATTTGAGGTATGAAAAACCTTATCCTTTTTGTGTGCTTGGTGCTGGCCGGGTGCGGCAGTGCTGCTGTAGAACATGCCGACGAGGTTAACGGTCCCCCATTTAAAAAGCTTGACTTTAAAGGCGGTTTAAAGGGCGTACATTGCCGACATTTGGCGGAGCGATATGTAGATAGCAATAATAGCTACCAGGTGCAGGCGCTATTGATAAATGGTAGCAAAAAGCGCATCAAATACCTGCAATTGAATGCCACCTATTTGAACGAGGCAGGCAAACAGGTAGCCACGGCATTGGGCGGCCCCGAAGCGGAGATCATGCCTGGTGATAGCGGGCTGGTGGTGGTTAGCTACCCATTTCAAAAAGACAGTATCCCCAACAAAGTAGTTTTAACAGTAAGTGATTAAGATATGGAAATACGCAGTTAACTTTCGAAGTGCTGGAAAAAGACGTCCTCGCATATTTTTAAGAGTACCTAACTGGCGAGCCGTCTTTTTCCGCCGTTGTTAGTGTTGTCACCAAAAACGCCCGGATGCACTTACTTTTCCGCCGTTGTTGGTGTTGTCACCAAAACGCCCGGATGCACTTACTTAATGGAATAAACGCCGCTATTGCAAGCATTGCGGTTCATCATGTTAATGTATCCTCTACCAGCATCGTGGTTCGTTGGCCACAAGGCCAACGAAGGCGGAAAGAAATAATTTGATCTTAATACTCAAATGAAAATTCACAATAAATCAAACTTTGGAGTAGGGTTAGTTCTTTTAGTAGTACCTAATTGGTTTCCACAGTATCACAACATTTATAAGGATATTATACAGGCGGTCGGATTTATCCTGTTAGTGTTTGCATTTATCAAGTTGAAAAAAAGGAAAAAAGAATTGCCACCATTATAGCATAGCATGGTGTAAAAGGTACAGTCTCCACACAAGACCAAAAAAGGCGGGAAAAAAATTCCTTTTTATTTACCTGAAAAATAATCATTTATATATAATATCTTAATTTTCCTTAAAAACCCGATCGTTTTGCATGGCTGATTCGTCAGAAGTTAAAATTTAAACAACATGCAAAATCTGAAAGACAAAGTAGCCGTAATATTTGCGGCATCCGGTGATATCGCCGGCGCAGTAGCGCGGTCATTTGCCGGGCAGGGCGCAAAGGTATACGTTGCCGCGCGCAACCTTGATGCTGTAAATGCACTGGCCCGCGAGATAGCCGCAAGCGGCGGACAAGCGCGGGCCGTAAAGGTTGACGCCCTAAACGAAGCCGAGATTGATGGCTTCTTAAAAAATGTGATTGAAGAAGATGGCAGGTTGGATGTTGTATTTAATGGCATAGGCGCCAGTTATGACGAAATGGGTGGCAGGCCGGCAACTACAGAGGCCACCTTTGAGCAATTTATGGCCCCGATACAAAAGATCTGCGGGTCGCAGTTTTTAACCTCGAGACATGCGGCCAGGTACATGATGCAAACGCAAACCGAAGGAACGATCTTACTACTTACTGCCGCCTTGTCCAGGTCCAAGCTTCCAAATTTAGCAGGCATCACTGCCGCCAGTGCAGCAATAGAAGGCTTAACCCGGGTAATGGCCGCTGAGTGGGGAAGTAACGGCATCAAGGTGATTTGCCTATGCGCCGGAGCGATTATGGAAACCAGGCGGATCTCGGGATGGATAGAAGGTGCTGCGCAGCAATACCAGGTGCCCGTTGAGCAGATTGTAGCGCAGTATAAAGGTTTTGATATCTTAAAAGCCTCTCCTACGTTAAAACAACTGGGCGATACAGCTGCTTTCCTGGCTTCCGAAACCGGGGCACTGTTCAATAGCCACATTGTAGATGTGGATTGCGGTAAGCTCAATATTTTATAATAAGGTTTTAATAATTTAGTAGTGGCAACCTTCTGCGGAGGGCTGCCACTTTATGTTTGTTTCAATTATACTAAATGGATAAGGACAATCTCCTCAAATCGGCCATCGCCGGCGACAGCCACGCCTTTCAAACGCTGTTTGCTGAATTTCAAAACCCCATGAGGTCTTATCTGTACCGCCTGCTGACTGACCGGGATGATGTGGAAGACCTTGCGCAGGATACTTTTATCCAGGCGTTTACCAAACTTTCAACATTTAAGCAGGAAGCTTCATTGAAAACCTGGGTGTTCCAGATAGCCACCAACCTTGCCTATGATCATTTACGAAAAAAGAAGAGGTGGCAGCCAGATGCGCAGGACCGCGCAGCAGACCTGGCCATTAGTTCGGAGGAGATCCGCGAGGTGTTTTGGCAAGTGCATGATAACTCGCCGGCAGGTACTTATGAAATGAAGGAGCATATTGACTACTGCTTTACCTGCATTTCGAAGACTTTAGCCATTGAAAGCCAGGTAACGCTGATACTAAAAGACATTTATGACTTCTCTGTAAGGGAGATAGCCCACATCCTCGACAAGACAGAAGGTGTAATTAAGCACCTGCTGCATGAGGCGCGAAGCACCATGACAGATATTTTTGAATACCGCTGCGCACTGATCAACAAAAATGGCGTTTGCCACCAGTGCAGCCACATCAACGAGATCTTCAACCCAAAGCAAAATCAGCAGGAAGAACTCATGAAGCTGGAACTGGTTAAGGCCTCTAAAAAATACAACCGTGAGCAGCTTTTTACTTTGCGGACGATTTTGATAAAGCATATCGATCCGCTTCAAGCATCCGGTACCGACTTCCACGAAGAAATTATGAATTGCCTGAAAACGGCGATTGGCGAAAAAAAAGACTTTTTTGATCGTAATTAAACCCCTTTGCCCTTGTTTCGCCGTTGTTCGTGTTGTCACCAATAACGCCCGGATGCACTTACTTTAACGGCATAAACGCTACACCTATTAACGCGTATTACAAGCATTGCGGCTTTTCGGTTAACACATCTTTTACAAGCATCGCGGTTCGTTGGTCACAAGACCAACGAGGGCAGAAGCAGACGACCCGCCAACCGCGTTATACCCTTATTGCTGGCACCAATATGAGAAGCATGGAACGCTGATTCACAACCTGTTACACAACCATTTGTTTCGGGTTCTGCCGTTGTTGGTGTCGCCCGGATGTATTTAATTGGCTGAATGCCCCACATATCGATAAGCGCTTATTTAGGCAGCGTTGTTGTTGGATTACCTCGCTATCAGTAGGTATCGTGGTTCGTTGGTCACAAGACCAACGAAGGCCGGAAGTCAACACCTTGTTTTGTAATCACATTCAATCAATAAGTCGCCAGTCCCACAAGGAGGGTCGACAATTATTAAATCAAATCATTGGATTTAGTCCGAATAGAATGTAGCTTTGTTAAACAAGAAACCCCAAGGCTGGCACCTTAGGGTTCTTGCGCTCATCCGGACGGAATTTTACCGTCGAATATCGAGTTCGTCCTCGATACTGTTTCATCTCTATCGGCGCGATTGAAAGTACAAAGCGAGGAAGTAATACTTCTTTGCTTTTGTTATGTAAAGATACGTTAAACGGCAATTTTAGAAGAATTGATTTTGTTAACATCATTTTAAAAGGATCATGATTCAAAACACCCTAACACTCTGTATTGCAACTATTTAAAATGTTGATAACTTCAGTAAAATCCTCCTTTTTTCGCCGTTGTTGGTGTTGTCACCAATAACGCCCGGATGCACTTACCTAACGGGATAAACGCACACCTACTAGCACCTATGGCAAGCATTGCGGCTCATCGGGTTAATGTATCCTATACAAGCATCGCGGTTCGTTGGTCACAAGACCAACGAAGGCGGAAAGCGGAAAAAAAATAATTTGATTTTAATACTCAAATGAAAATTCACAATATATCAAACTTTGGAGTAGGCTTAATTCTTTTAGTAGTACCTAATTGGTTTCCACAGTATCAAAACATTTATAAGGATATTATACAGGCGGTCGGATTTATCCTGTTAGTGTTTGCATTTATTAAATTGAAAAAAAGAAAAAAACAATTGCCAAGTTTATAGCATAGCCTAACAGGTATATCGTCTCCTCTCAAGACAAACGAAGGCGGCGAAACAGCATCAACAATAAATTAAACCACCTTCTTCACTGAAACCTTTTACGATAATCCACGGGCGATAGGTCGGTGAATTTTTTAAACACTTTTCTGAAGGCGTCCACATCATTATAACCGGTTTCGTAAATAATTTCGTTCACGGTTTTGCGGCCGGCTTCCAGTTGTTTCTTGGCAAATTCAATTTTTACGCGTTGCTGGTACTCCACAACAGAGTTGCCGGTGCTTTTTTTAAAGTGCCTTTCCAGCGTACGGCGGCCCAAACCTATCTTTTGGCAAATGTCGTCTACGCTAAATATCACGGTTGGGTTGTGTTCTATAAGGTCTTGCGCCTGCAGCACTGCTGCGTTGCCATGCTTTTTTTGCCCCATAAAAATGGCAAAGGGGTTTTGGCTTTTCCGCTCGATATCTATCTCGAACATTTTAGAGGCAAGTATAGAAATTTCGCGGCCGAGGTGCTTTTCTATCATATACAGGATGAGGTTAAGGTAAGAGAACCCGCCGCCGCAGGTATAAATACCATGTTCATCTGTAATAATAGTGTCCTCTATAACGGTAATACCGGGAAAACGGGCCTTAAACTCATTTTTCGCGGCCCAGTGTACAGCGCACTTTTTGCCCTGCAGCAAGCCTGTTGCTGCCAAAAAAAACGAACCCACACAAAGGCAAACTATCTCCGCTTTATTTTGGTACTGCTCCGTTAGCCAATGGTTGTACCCT
>CBFGNE010000113.1:0-8158 GCA_965649995.1 uncultured Mucilaginibacter sp. | reverse complement strand
TGGGCGAAATTAAACATTTGAATAGAATCAGGTAAAACTTGTAATAAAAATTCATCCGGATATGTTCTATTAAAAACCTTTCGCCACCGTTTAAAATAAGATAGATGGAGAACATCAACCCCGGTATTTTTATCTTTTTGCGGAATGCCCACATCAACCAAAACATGCTGATACACAGCACTATTTCATAAAGTGGGGTGGGATACACGCCTATTGGCAACTGGCTGCAATAATTGCCGCTGCAGCCCGGGATGCTTATCCCTGCGTTGATAGAATTATGCGGGTATTTAAAGCCCCATGCCCAATCTGGTAGCCAGCCGAGCCAGTTTGGCTTAGGATGCCTGTTGATGATCCCCCAGTCGCCATCGCCGGACAGCTGGCAACCTATACGGCCGATACCGTAGGCCAGCATCATACCGGGCGAGCCAATATCTGCCAAATGCACTTGTTTCATGCTATGACGGTAGCCAATATATAGGTAAGTGAGCGCGCCAAATATCAGCCCGCCATAGTAGGCAAAACCATTCACAGAGAATAGCACGCCCCACGGGTCTTGCCAAAACTTGTCGATATGTTCCACAGTATCAAATAGTTTGGCTCCTATAAAACCAAAGAAACCCACACTGAAAACGATAAGCCCCATTAGCTGATAAGGGTGGCGGGTTTCCTCTACTACCCTTGGTTGGGGGAGGGTTTGCTGCTTACGGTCGAGGTATATCCATAGGGCAAAACCGAGGCCGACCAATATACCCATGGCGAGGTTGCCCTGTAAGGACAATAAGTACTCTCTCGGGTCGGTTTGAAACTTGCTATAGTTGAATGCAGCGCCGAGAACTTTAAAGCCGAAAGCAAAGCCCAGGATAAAATTAACGGCAACATCAAGCACACTGGCGAGCTTGCCTATCAGCACTTTACGTTTAAATGCATGTATTTTTCCATTTGCCTCGTACCGCTTAAATTCTGAAGTAAAGACTACATAAGCAAGCAAAAAAGAGAGCACAATGAACAACCCGAGCGTTTGGATAGGGAACGAAAACCTGACGTGGAAGAGGTGGTAAATTAGGTCGCCGATGGTTGGGAACATGGTGCTAATGTATACAATGCCGGGCAAATTACTGTGCTGTACTATGTGCAAAAAGGCGCAATTTACCGTTGATTTTTCGGTGTTTTTCTTTAAAAATCTGTGCTTTTCTTTGGAAAAATGGCGAAAAAAATCACGTTTTTCAACGGCCGGAAAAATCTTGTAAAACAAGAGGGGCTAACGCCGAAATTGGCGCTACCCCCCTTGGTCTAAATTTCAATCAAATTTAAAATCCTAATTGTATCCCAAGGTTCACTACACGCTGGTTGATGTAGGCATCGCCGGCGGTGTTGGTTGATATCTCCGGATCCTGCTGGTACTTGTTGTAGTTATCCCAGGTGAACAGGTTGTACGCACTCATGTAAATACGTGCGTTGTTTATTTTAAACGGCAGCAGCTTGGTTGGCAGCTGGTACCCGATGTCGACTGTTTTTAAACGGATGTAGTAAGCATCAACCAGCCAATAATCGCTGAAGTAAGCGGTAGGGCTGTTTACTGATGTTGGGTTTTGGCCCAAACGCGGGAAGTTCGCTGTAGTTGCGGTTGCCGGCGTCCAGCGCTCCTGGTGGATGGGCTGGAACTGGCTCTGGAACGGTTCGATACCCGTACCCAGCACCGCAAAGCTGTAGTTGAACGAACCCTGGAACAGCACGCTTACGCTAAAGCCTTTGTAAACCGCCTGCAGCGATAAACCCAAAATGGTGTTTGGCAGGTTAGGGTTACCAATGGCGCGTTTATCAAATACGTTGATGATGCCATCGCCGTTCAAATCCTGGTATTTAAGGTCGCCGGGTTGTAAGGGGATACCGTTATCGGGTACGGCAACCGGGTTACCGGCATTTGAACCATTGTGGGCGGCTTTATAAGCATCGATGCCAGCAATGTCATCGGCAGTGTAGTATCCCAACGAGTGGAAACCATATTGCTGGCCAATTGAGTAGCCTGTTTGTGCCAGCCATGGATAGGCAGGCGCGGCCTCGTCTTTAAACAACACCTTATTTTTTGCGTAAGAGAATACCAGCCCGGCGTTGTATTGTACTTTGCCTGCATTGCCATGGTAACTTACCGAGCCGTCGAAGCCCTGGTTTTGGGTGCGGCCAATATTTACCGCTGGCAGGTCTACCCCAATCACCAACGGCACGCTGCCCGGTGTGATGAGTTGCTTTTCGCGTACATCGTGGAAATAATCTACCGTTACCGAAACCTTATCGTTCAGGAAGTTCATATCCAAACCAATGTCCAGCTTTTTAGCTCGTTCCCAAACTACCAATGGGTTACCCAACGAACCTTCGTATATGGTTACATAGTTTTGTTGCGATTGCCCAAAATTGTACCCGCCGCCATTGTTGTAAACCTGGTCGTACACGTAACGGTTACCCGGTGCAGCATCAGAACCCACCATACCGTAACTTGCGCGTAGTTTAAACAAGCTGAATACAGGCAGTGCTTTTGCAAAGAACCCCTCCTTAACCAGGTTATAACCAATACTTACGGCCGGGAATATACCATAGCGGTGATCGGCAGCAAAACGGTCGGTACCGTTATAGGCAACGTTAAAATCTATCAGGTATTTTTGTTTGTAATCATACCCTACCTTGCCCGATACGCCCCTGAATTTTTGCGGGACACCCACCAGGTTGCCACTTAGTAGGGGTGCAGCGAAAAGTGTATTTGATGTTTGGTTGAACAACGCCAGTGCCGAAAAATGGTGCGTATTGCTAAACGTGCGGTCGTAATTTAAATACACCTGCAGGTTATAGTTATTGGTGTTTATATCGGTGTTGCCCGTTAAACCATAATTTTGGTATACATAGGTAGCACCCGGGCGCAGCGCGTATGAATTGGTTACCGGGTCGTAATGATAGGCCGGGATACCTTCGTTAAATATTTGCTTTGTAAACTGCTCTACGCTGGAATAAGCTATACGGCCGGTTAAGGATAAGCCATTGGTTATAGCATCAAGTTTTTGGGTAGCGCCAAACAGGAAGTTAAAATCGGTACGGCGCGAGTGCTGGTAACCGCCTGTTGCCAACCTTGCATTTAAGGTAGGCAGGTGATCGGGGTTAAATTGCGAGTAGGCGTAGCTATAGCTTCCGTTAGGGTTTAAGTATGGCGCTGTAAAAGGCGTTTCTTTTGCAAAATTATACACCTCGCCTACAGCATTTTGGTTATAAGGCTGGTTAAGGTCGCTAAAGCGGGTGGTTACATCCAGGCGCAGGTCTAAATTTTTGCTAACCCTTAAATCTAAGTTAGAGCGGAAGTTGTACCTGCGGAAATAATAGTTGGTATTCACCATGGCTTGCGGGTCAGCAAAATCGCGCACCAAACCGTTTTGGTTTAAGGCACCGCCCGATACAAAATATTTCAGCGCATTGGTACCGCCCGATATATCCAGGTTGGTATTGGCCTGGTAGCTTTGTTTCTTAAATATCTTCTCGTACCAGTTCACGTCGGGGTGGCCATAAGGGTCGTCTCCGGTTTTAAAATGCTCCAGGTCGGCAGCAGTAAATACCGGCTGCAGGCCATCGTTCTTACGCGCTTCCTCTATCAGCACGGCAGCATCGTACGAGTTTAAAAACGTTGGTGTTTTTGTTGGCTGGGCCATACCGCCCTCGGCCCTTAAGTTTATTTTGGGGGCGCCGCCTTTACCGCGGCGGGTGGTTACCACCAATACGCCGTTGGCACCCTTTATACCGTAGATGGCCGTTGTAGAGGCATCCTTCAGGATAGAGATACTTTCAATTTCGTTTACGTTTATTTGTTGTAGCTGGTCGTAATTGTACTCAATATCATCAACAATGATGAGTGGCTTATTACCATCAGCGTTTAGCGAGCTTACGCCACGGATGTAAAAATCTGATGCATCTTTACCGGGCTGGCCCGATCCCTGCTGCGAAAAGAACCCCGGCAATTTACCGGTTAAGGCATTTTGCACATTGGCCGTTGGCACCGTACGGATTTCGCCCGCCGATATAGAACTTACAGCACCGGTGCTGGTGATACGTTTACGGGTGCCATAGGCAACAACCGATACTTCATCAAGCCCGTTGGTGCTGGTTTGCATGATCAGGTCCAGCGCCTGCCCATCCTGTACTTTTACTTCCTGGGCAATGTACCCAATAAAGCGCACTACCAATACATTGCTTTGGCCCCTCAATGTAAGCCTAAAGCGGCCGTTTACATCGGTGGTAACGCCATTGGTTGGCACCCCTTTCTCCACTACGGATACGCCGGGCAACGCACCCGATATATCTCGCACCTTGCCGCTAATGGTTGTATTTTGAGCATACAAAGCCGCCGGAAGCAATATTAGTATAATTGGAAAGAAAAGTATTATTTTTCTCATAACTGCTTAATTAATTGGGTTTAATTGATTCTTTCAGGTATTACCATCCGGGGTTTTGTTTCATATTCGGGTTCTTCTGCACCTCATCATAAGGCACCGGGTACAAGTACATTTTTGGGGCTACAAACTTTGTTGTAAGTACATTTACCGGGTTATAAGTTAAGCTTGGGCCTACTTTTACAATGCTGATGCCGGTGCGGGGCTGGTTCATTACGGTTTCGGCAACTTTCCAGCGGCGTATATCCCAGTAGCGGCTCTCCTCAAAAGCAAACTCAGCGCGCCTTTCATTTTGTATCACGGTGCGCATCTCATCCTTGGTCATGCCGGCTTTAATGCCATAAGTACCCCCCACTCCTGCCTCAATGCCTGCACGCTGGCGTATGCTCTTAACAGCCGCATAAACTTCGGGAGTGGCTCCCACCGCCTCGTTTTGTGCTTCGGCGAAGCCTAAAACAACATCCGCATAGCGCAGGATGACCCAGTCGGTACTGTGCGAACTGTAGGCGCTTGCGGTTTCGAAATTGCCCATAAACTTGCGCATATAATACCCGGTTTTGGTTTGCTGCAGGGTACCGTTTGGCTTGCTTTGGCCACCTTCGAAAGTTTGGATAGGTGCATTTAACCACTGAGCGCCGTTGTAGAGAATGTTGTAGGCGAGCCTTGGGTCGCGGTTATTGTATGGGTTGTTCACATCGTAGCCGGATGCAGCATCGGTAATGGGCAGGCCGTTGCTCATTGGGTAGGCATCTACCAATTGTTGTGTTGGACTAGTTTGCCCTTTGCCTACCGCACCGCTAAAGCCTACAGGCCCGTTAGCGGTTTCGATATCTGTACCGTTGCCATTTTGGCGGAAGAACATGATCTCGGAGTTGTACTGGGTTGTAAAAATGTCTTTATAATTGGCCAACAGCGCGTAAGTGCCCAGATCCATAACTGCCTTACTGGCCGCTGCTGCTGCTGCCCAACGGCTGGCATCGCCGCTGGTGTAACCGGTTAAAGGGTTTGCTGCATCTATATTGCCGCCATTAAATAAAGGGCTTGCTGCATACAGCAGCACTTTGGCCTTTAATGCCATTGCCGAGCCTTTTGTAGGGCGGTGGCTATCGGCTTCTTTGCTTACCGGGCCATCCAGGGGATAAACCAACAGCGAATCTTTTATGGCATCGCATTCGCTTACAATGTATTTTACGCATTCGTCGAAAGTATTACGCGGCAGGGATACATCATCGGTAATGGTGAATACCTTATTGCCAATAAGCGGCACGCCACCGTAGCGTTTTATCAGTTCGAAATAAAAGTAAGCCCTTAAAAACCTCGCTTCGCTTTTCCATATATATTTTTGAGAGATGCCATGGTATTTAGCCATCACCGGCACCACATCAATGTGGTTTACAAATTCGTTTGCCTGGCGAATGCCCCCGTAGTACGTGCCCCATAAGCTTTCGTCGCCCGGGATGGTATAGGAGTTGTAAGATGCCGTTGCTAAAATGGTCGATAGATTGCTGGGGCCCGAACCTGATGATATAGCATCATCGCCCGCAGCATCCAAATAATCGCCCCCTACCCTGTTGTGGCCATTCTTCATAATAGAGTAGATGCCGTACAGGTAATGTTGCGCGTTTACACCTGCCGAATCCCTGCTATCAAAAATTTTATCAATCCCTACCTTATCAACCGGGAACTGCTCGTATTTTTTGCAGCCGGCAATTGCCATTATCAGTACCAGCACTGCTATAATATTTTTATGATTTTTCATGATCGTATTTTTTATGATGGCCAAAAATTAAAGCTTAACGGTAAAACCTGCGTTCACAACCCTTTGTATAGGGTATGCCCCGTTGCTAACCTCCGGGTCGATGCCTTTATAGCCGTAAAAGGTTACCAAATTTTCGCCGTTGGCAAACAGCCTTACGCCGGCTAACTTTAACCGCTTTATCCAGCTATATGGCAGGTTATAGCTTACTTCTGCATTTTTTAGCCTGATGTAATCGCCGCTGCGCACGTACAAGGTGCTGTATGCCGTGTTGTTGGCGTTGCCTGTTGTTAAACGCGGTGATGTTGCCGTTGCAGCGGTTTCCGGCGTCCACCTGCCGGTAATATTATCATAAGCTTGCCCGGCCGAAGTGAGGCCCAGGAAGCCGATGCCTGCAAAGCCGTTCACCATCGAGTTATCAAAAATAAACTGCCTGTTCTCTACCCCTTGTATGATCATGCTCAGCCCAAAACCTTTGTAATTAAAGCCTAATGAAGCACCGTAGAATATCAGCGCTTTACTGTTGCCAATTTTGGTTATATCAAACTGGTTGATAATGTTATCGTTATTCAGGTCGGCATATTTTACGTCGCCCGCTTGCGCTGTGTAACCGGTTGTGGTTGGGCTGGCGGCAGCTTCCTGTGCATTGCTAAAGAAACCTAAGGCCTGGTAGCCCCACAGTGCGCCGGTTGGTTGGCCGGTGCGGCGAAGCCATGGGTATGGTGTTGGCGTTTCATCGCTAAATACGTTGATGGATTTTTGCCTTGATACATTACCCGATATAAAATAATTAAAGTTATTTACGTTGTTTTGATAGGTTAAAGTAAGTTCCTGACCGGTGTTAAGCACCACGCCAATATTCTCGTATGAATAGGGGGCACCCAACAACTGTATACTGCGGCCGCGTATTTGCAGCAGGTCTTTATAGCGGTCGTGGTAGTAATCGGCAGTAATGCTTAAGTGATTGCTGAAAAGGGCTATATCGGCGCCAATATCTATCTTATCGGCTTTCTCCCAGCTTATCAAGGGGTTGGCCAATGTGTTTGCAAAAATACCCTGCACATTACCGCGGCTGGTACCGGTGCTGTATTGGTAGCCGTTTGGCGACCCATAGGTTTGTATAAAGTTGTAGTAACCATAGTTATCTACATTGCCGTTGCCGGTGCGGCCGTAAGTGGCGCGCCATTTCCACGAGGTAATAAAGCTCAGGTTATCCTTTATAAAATCTTCTTTGGCCATTTGCCAGCCCAGCCCGCCTGCGTAAAATACGCCAAACTGCCTGCCCGGAGCATACCTGCTGTAACCACTGCGGTTTACAGCACCTTCTATAAAGTATTTGCCATCGTAATTGTAGCCCGCTTTTAAGGCTTCGTTGGTAGTAGTGGCCGTTAAATCGAAGTTTAAATTCATCGACCGGGTATCGTACATCACCTTGCCGGTAAAATTGTGCTTGCCAAAGGTGCGGTCGTAATTTAAAGCAACCTGGCCATAAAAATAGCGGGCGCTTGATACACTGCTGAAGCTATTCCCCTGCGATATGGGCGAACCAATCCCCGCATAGGTGCCATCTGCTTTTATGAGGAAGGCATTGTTTTGTAAGGACCTGTTAGTTAAACTTTGCGACGATAAGGCCAGGTTGCCCATTACTTTGCCGCTTAGGCCTTTGGTAACGCTGCTCATATCGTAATTAAGGTCCAGGTTGGCCAATACATCATTACTGTTGGTGCGCTGGTAGCCCGAGTATTCGGTTTGGGCCAAAAGGTTGTTGTTGTAATTGGTTGTACCTGCAAACGAGCCATCGGGGTTGCGTACCGGGTAAGCATTGTTTGGCGTGCTATACAGCGCGTTCAGGATATTTTGGTAGCCCGATCCCGGTTGTGTTTGCGCTTGTATACGGCCAAACAGTTGCAGGTCTACCACAAATTTTTTGGTTACGTTAACGGTTACATCCGAGTTGATGGTGTACCGGTTAAGGTTT
>CBFGNE010000112.1:0-8250 GCA_965649995.1 uncultured Mucilaginibacter sp. | reverse complement strand
TTGGGATGCGCTGCAAAATTGTTCCAGCTGGGTAATTTGTTATGAAAATATTTTTTGTTGACGTTGGATAGCGGACCGAGCTTGAGATACCAGTCGTAGGTATCATAGGTGCCAAACTGGTAAAGAGTATCGGTTTTGGATGCTTCCTCCATAAAGGCATATTCAAAACCATAACTTAAACGGAAAGCCCCGTTATGATGGAAATCATCACCCAGGAACATGTCTGATGGCGTAGCCTGCTCTGATACCGCCTTCAGGGCCGGATGCGGATCTGTGGCTCCTATGAGGGCTGTCCAGCCATCGTATGAGATGCCATACATGCCTGCTTTACCGTTGTTGTCCGCTACGTTTTTTAGTAGCCAATCCACGGTGTCATAAGTATCGCTGCTTTCGTCTATACTATTAGGTTTGCTTTTATCGCGGCTAAAGCGCTGCATCTCAAACGTACCTTCGGATTTATACCGCCCACGGATATCCTGCGCAACAAATATGTAGCCGTCTTCTGCCAGGTCGCGCGTGTACGAATTACGCTCGGGGCTGCGGCTTTTGGCTACGCCATACGGGGTACGGGTCATCAAAAACGGCAACTTGTCATGCTGATCTTTTGGTGTGTATACCACCGTAAACAATTTAATCCCGTCGCGCATGGGTATCATCACTTCTTTGCGGTTATATTTATCCTCTGCCGGCGGTTGCGGTTGCGCAAATAAAGTTTGCGCGTTTAGCAAAACCAGCAGGAATAAAACAGGTTTAAGATACAAGGCCTTCATAGATAATGATTAAGATTGCCCTAATATAATAAATACACCATACAATCTGCAAACGCATAAATGGCAAGCAATTATGATAACTCTGCATCTTTTTATGATGGCTTATCGCGCCTGGTGTTTGGCAATGCACTTGTAAAAGCACAAACTTATTTTTTACCGGAGATACCTGCAGATGCGAAAGTGTTGATCATCGGCGGGGGCACCGGCTGGATCTTAGAAGAGATCGCTAAAGTACACCCAACAGGCTTAAACATTGTTTATGTGGAGATCTCATGCAAAATGATGAGCCTATCGCGCAACCGAAATATTGGTGCAAACCAGGTTGAGTTTATTAACCGGGCAATAGAGGAAGTAAGGTATCCTGAGCATTTCGACATCATCATCACGCCCTTCCTTTTCGACAATTACACACAGGCAGATCTGCCGGCAACCTTCCATCACATCCATCAAATGCTGAAACCCGGCGGCCTATGGCTCAATACCGATTTCCAGCTAACCGGCAAATGGTGGCAGTTTTTAATGCTGAAAAGTATGCTGTTGTTTTTTAAAGTGCTTTGTGGAGTACAATCGTGGCGATTGCCGAATGTGGATCGCGAGTTTGTGCAATTAGATTATTCGCTGATAGAAACGAAATTATTTTTTAAGGATTTTGTGGGAGCGAGAATGTATAAGAAATAAGAACCAGTCCAGGTTAGGGACTACCGCTTTGTAGCCCCGGGAAAAACCCATTTAGCATGCCTTAGGTATGCAACCCCTCTTTAAGGGTAGCCACTACGTGGCATAAATCTATATTTTTTTGTGACCTACAAAGCGGTAGTCCCTTAACGGGACATAAATTCAAGAAACCTGCTTTTCTCTTCAATAAACAAACTTATACCCTATACCCCTTACCGTTTGCAGGTAGGTTGGCGAATCGGGGTTGTTCTCTATCTTTTTGCGGAGGCGTACAATATGCATATCCAGCGTGCGGGTGTTTACATCGGCATTGTAGCCCCAAACTTCCATCATCAGCTCTTCGCGGTTTATTACTTTGTTTTTGTTTTTGAGGAAGTACAGCAAAATACGGTTCTCTAAAATCGTCAGCTCGGTTTTGCGGCCATCGCGTATCAGCAGGTGGGTATTTGGCAGGTGCTCCATATTACCAAATTTGTGCGATTCGGTTTTCTCGTTATTTAGCGAGAATTTTATCTTGCTGTCTATCATCGCCACCAGCACATCCATGTTGAAGGGTTTGGTTATATAATCTGATACGCCAAAATTATAAGCGCCAATTTTATCGATATCCTGCGCTTTGGCCGTCATCATGATCACCAGCTTATCAAAGCCTTTTTCGCGCAAAGTGGCGCATACGTCAGAGCCTTGCTTGCCGGGCAGCATCCAATCCAGCAATACAATATCGGGTTGCTCCAGCAATATCATGCTTTCGGCTTCTATGCCGTTGGCCGATTCTAAAACTTTATAACCTTCGCTTTGCAGGCGCTCGGCCACCAAAAACCTCAGGTTTTCGTCGTCTTCTACCAGCGCTATTTTAATTTCTTTGTTCATTTTTTATTTAAAAATATCTTCTAAAAACCCAGATTGAAAAACTCGTCATCCTGAACTTATTTCAGGACCCCACGGGATAGGTAGCCAACCTGCAAACGCCCGCATATGACGTTTCTGTTTTATTCCGAACAGGCAGCAGCCCAGCCGACGCCGCACTAATTTTCCATCGGCAATGTAACAATAAACGTCGAACCTTCATTTATTTTGCTGTTCAGCGCAATAGTACCGCCCATAAAGTTCACCAGTTCTTTGCAAAATGCCAACCCAAGGCCCACGCTGCCGTTTTGGTTGTATTGGTTCTCTATCCTATAAAACTTTTTAAAAACATCACCCTGCTCGCTTTTTTCCATCCCTATGCCCTTATCGGCAAAAGAGAATACAATATTACGCTTCTCCTGTTTTATACTGATGAATAATTCCTTTTTCCCGGGGTGCGAATATTTGTAAGCATTCTCCATTAAATTCTGGAAAACGCTGCCAAGCAGCACGGGGTCACTATTGAATTTGGCCACATCTACTTGCTGTTCCATTTTAAAATCAGGGTATTTTATCTTAAAGGTAGCTATATAACCCTTCACAAATTCCGGCAGGTTTATTTCTTCGCGCTTTACGTTGATGGATTTGTTCTCCAGTTGCGTAAAAGAGAGCAGTTTATTCATCAGTTCGTTCAGCTTATCAGCCTCTTCGTCCAATATTTTCCCATAATGTTTCCGCTGGCGTTCGCTTAGTTCGGCATCGCCTTTAAGGTTAGATCCGGCAATCTTGATAACGCTCACCGGGGTTTTAAACTCGTGCGTAAAGTTGTTGATGAAATCGTACTGTAGCTTAAACACTTTTAAATTAACGTTTAAATTGCGGTAAATGAGGTAACTGATAAGCACCAGGAAAAAATACACCAACAGCAGTATAGCACCAATAGGTAAGTACCGCCGTTCTATCTCTTTATTTAGATGCGACCGTTCGGAACTGAAATAGAGCTTGAAGTTTGAGAAGGCACCGGGTAAGGCAGCCTCGGTAATTACCTTTTCTTTTGCCACATCCAGCGGGTCGTACACTACGGGTTGGATGGTTACCTCCTGGTACAGCTCTTTATGCGTATTATCCACCTCCAAAAAATGCGGGTCGAGCGAGAAGGTCATCATGTTTTGCTTACCGAACCCATCGTTTCTTTTGTTCCCCAGCAAGGCCCGGTATATGCGGATGTCTTCCCTGCGGGGGATGTTGAGGTAGCTTATTTTATCGGGGTTAACATTGTAAAATGTTTTAAATATCTCATCCTGTGTAGGCAACCTGGAAGTATCTGCCACGCTAATAAAAGTGCTTAGCTTTAGCGCCATCTGCTTAAAATCGCCATCGTTGGCGCTACTCATATCCTTTTTGCCGGCAATGCCGCCATTTTTTGGCTTAAACCTGTAAATAGACTTTACGGTTATTCCGTCGCTATTTTTTTCATCGGGGGTACCTATTTGTATATCGTAAAACAGAACCTTGCGCACAAATGGATAAGCACTGAAAACAGTAGCAGAATAATTAGCCGCCGAGGCCGAATCTAAAAAGCCTTGGTAAGAAGTTATTTCGGGGATCTTCGTAAAAAAGAAATCGTTATACGGCCTGATGGTTTGCTCCAGCACCTCAATTTTTTTTGAGGCGAATTCGTTCTCCACATACTTAGACGTTAGTTTATAGGAAATAAATATGGCGATGATGAGCGTGACCGTTATCAGCACCAAAAAGGCGGTTATGAGCGAAAAATTGGTGCGGTAAATTTTTTTTTGCGCCTTCATAGCGGCTATTGTTTACCCTGCATATTGGCTTCCAGGAATTTTTCTATCTCGGCATACATCTCCATACGGTTATGCTCGCTCCGGAAAAAGGCGCGCTCGTTTTCTTTTAACCTGTAAATAACCGGCACATTGCGTTTATTTAGCTCGCGCACAAATTGGTTTAATTCGCTAATGTTTGCCCGCGGGTCCTTAGCCCCCTGGAATATCAACAAGGGGCTTTTTATTTTATCAGTATGAAAAACCGGCGATATGGCCCGTAATTGCTCCGCATCCCTCTCCGGGTCGCCTATCATCTCATAGGTCATCTTTAAAAATGGCTTGTAAAATGGCGGTGCATCTTTTAAAAAGGTAAAAAAATTAATAAGCCCGTATTTTACTACCGCACAGTTGTACAGCCCCGGGTGGAACGATACGCCATGCAATGCCGAAAAGCCGCCAAAGCCCCCGCCAAAAATGGCTATCTTTTTGGGGTTAGCTATTTTATTGGTTATAAGCCACCGCACACCGTCGGTAATATCATCCTGTATTTTGCCGCCCACCTGTTTAAAGCCCGCCTTGCGGAAGGCCTTGCCATAACCCGCCGAGCCGCGGTAGTTCACCTGGAACACCGCATAACCACGGTTGGCCAAAAACTGCACTTCGGAGTCATAACCCCAGGAGTCTCTGCTCCAGATGCCATCGTGCGGCATTACTACTACAGGCAAGTTCTTTTCTTCTTTACCGTTGGGTACGGTTAAATAGCCGTTGATGATTAAACCATCAGATGCCTTAAAGCTTATAGGCCGCATAGTGCAAAATTCCTCGGCGTGTATGCCCGAATTGATATCCCCAAGCTTGGTCAGCTTATCGCCTTTTACTTCGTACAAATAATACGAGCCCGGGCTTTTATCAGTATAGGTATTGATGATAAACCGGTTTTCGATGCTGTCGCGGTCCACAATGTTTACCTCGTTGCCCGGCAACTTGCTTTCAATGCACTTATACATGGCCTCGGCTTCGCCGTTTAAAAAGTGCTTTTGCGGTTTAGCCTCCTCCCAGGCTGCAAGCTCTAAACGGCGCTTGCTTTTAGAGTAGCTTACATCCATAATATCGGCGCGGGCGCTGGCGTATATTACTTTTATCTCTTTACCGCTATCGGCGTCTATTTCTACAACGGCGGTTTTATCCCTGTTTACGTTAGATAGTGCGTAGAAATAATTCTTCTCCCCTGTAAAGGCTATCGGCTCTAACCTATCGTTAAAGTTGCTTTTGACAATGGATTTAAACGGGGACCATTCGTTGGCACGGTACAGGATGGTTTCATTAACCCCATCAGATGCTTTTGCCATGCGTATTTTGCCATCCGGTTCGGGGTACCATTTGGTTATATTGCCCGGGTTTTGCAGGTAAAGCGTAAGCTCTCCGGTTTTTACGTTCATCCGGTACACATCAAAATTTGCCGCATCACGCTTGTTCAGGCTTACCGTTATCACGTCGGGTTGCAGGCGGTTACGGTTAAGTATCCTAATGCGCACCTTATCCAGGTTAAGCAGGTTTGTTATTTTAAGGGTGGCCACATCCAGCGTAAAAACTTTGAACACATCACTGGCGATGATATCCTGCGTAAAAACTATCTGGTTGTTAAACGTCCACGAATAATCGCGTACCGAATAATCGGTATAGGCCGTTGCCATCTGCTCGGCACCTGTCTGCAACGACTTGATGTAGATATTTTGCTTATCTTTATAAGGCTTTAAGTACGATACAAATTTGCCGTCGGGAGATATTTTGAAAAAGGTTTTCTCGGGTGTCTTAAAAAAGTCGCTTACGGGTATTTTCCGTACCTCGTTATGCTTGCAGGCACACAATAAGGCAAAAAAAACAACGAATAAAATTCTTAAACGGCCGGGCATGAATTACTGGCTTAATTTATAATTAAGGGTCAAATTACTTATTTTAAAATACCGAAATGCAAATGTCACTACAATTTTACCCTGCAACAGCGTTATATACAATTCATGGGGGCGCATAAATATAAAAAAAGAATGAAGTGTTTTTCCATCATAATTATACTCTTTTTTGCTTGTAGTGCAAAGCTTTTTGCACAAAATAATGATTTGTTGCTGGCAAGGCAATATGCCCAAAACGGCGACCAGCAAAAAGCGCTTGATATATACCTTAAACTTTATAAACAGGATAACGAGGCTTACTACCAGCAGTACCTTAATGCCCTGCTGAGCGCCAAAAGGTTTGACGATGCCGAAAGCATAACCAAAAAAATGGTGCGTAAACACCCAAATAGTTACGAGTACACCATCGCCCTCGGCACCATTTATACACAACAAGGCAATACCGACAAAGCCGACGCCATTTATACGGCCCTCATTAAAAACCTCCCGGCCGACCAAAGCGAAATAACCAGCATTGCATCGCAGTTTTACCAAAACGCCAATGTAGATTATGCTGTGCGCATATTTTTGCAGGGGCGTAAAATACTGCATAACGATGCGCTGTTTTCTTTCGAACTGATAAACCTTTACCGCTATAAGCGCGATAAGGCCGGGCTTACCGAAGAATACCTCAACTTTTTGCCGGCAAACCCAACATTTATAACCCAGGCCGAAAGCACGATGGCCTCGGTATACGAAGGGAACGCCGATTACGACATCCTAAAGTTTGCCTTGCTGAAACGGATACAGAAAGACCCGCAACAGATCATATACACTAACCTGCTTACCTGGCAATACCTGCAGCAAAAAGATTTTGCCCAGGCCCTTAACCAGGCGCTTGCCCTAAGCCGCCGCCAAAACGATGATGGCAGCGATATTTACGAACTGTGCAGTACGCTTAACACCAACGAGGCTTATGACGAGGCCATACGCGGGTACGAATATATCATCGGCAAAGGCAAGGATAACCCCAACTATGTTTCGGCCAAAATAGAGCTCATCAACACTAAAAATTTAAAGGTAACAACCGGTAAGTACACCCAGGCCGACTTGATGGGGCTGGAGCAGGATTACATAAACCTGCTTACCGAATTTGGGCGGAGCCGCAGCACGGTTTTTGCCATGCAGAAACTGGCCAACCTGCAGGCCTTTAAACTACATAAACTGAAAGATGCACAGGCCTTGCTGGAAAGCGCTGTGGCCATTGCCGATGTGCGCCCCAACCTAATGGCCAGTTGTAAAATAGACCTGGGGGATATTTACCTGCTAAATGGCCAACCATGGGATGCCACCCTAACCTACAGCCAGGTAGAACTGGCCAACCCCAATACAGCCATAGCGCAGGAAGCCATTTTACGCAATGCCAAACTGGCCTATTACACCGGCGATTTTAACTTTAGCCGCCGCCAGCTGGATGTGTTAAAGGCAGCAACCAGCCAGCTGATTGCCAACGACGCGCTGAATTTATCCTTACTGATAGCTGATAACCTGGCAGTAGATAGTGCCGGCAATGCCCTTAAAATGTATGCCCGCGCCGATCTGCTTATATTTGCCGAGCAAACCGGCAAGGCTATACTTACGCTTGACAGCATCGGCAAAAAATACCCGGGCAATGCGTTGGAAGCGGATGTGTTGATGGCTAAGGCCAGAATACTGATACAGCAAAAACAATATAGCGATGCGGTGGTGCTGCTAAAGCAAATTGCCGATAATTACCCCGACAACCTTTGGGCAGACGATGCCGTTTTTATGCTGGGAGACATCAACGAAACTAAGCTAAATAACCCCGCCATTGCCCAAACTTTTTACCAAAAAATAATAACCAACTATCCCGGCAGCCTCTGGCTAAACGATGCCCGCAAAAGATTCAGGCTGCTGAGGGGGGATAAGAATGAAGCGAGTTAGGTATCAACAGATGCTCAATGGCTTTCGTTATTTACTTCAAAAACCCATTCATATACCCCAATATCGTTTTCGTCTGCATCATTACGCCGACATGGCTCTGTGATGGTATAATTGCTAAATGCGATTTTGGCATTGGCGCCAGGTCGGCAGCTACGCCGCCGCCGAATAGCTGGTAGGTTTTCATCAGTTCAACTTTATCCAGCCCGTCGTTATCGCCAGAGATAAGTAATACCGGCGAGGTAATTTTGGCAATATTGCTGTCGCCAACATCGAAGGGCTCATCGGCAAAAACGATCATCTGAGCTAAGAATTTCCTCC
>CBFGNE010000111.1:0-8294 GCA_965649995.1 uncultured Mucilaginibacter sp. | reverse complement strand
AAAAATACCAGGCTTAAATACTTATGTAAAAAGAAGCTTCAAAAACGTGCCCCACAGCTATTTTTTGAATGTCTTCTTTGTATTTAATGTCCTTAGGCTCACCTACCGAATCGGCGCAGCCCAGCCAGGGTTCGATGCATAAAAAGTCGGCTCCCGGCTTCGCCCAAAGGCCCAGATAGTTAAAGTGCGGAAACTCTACCGATAGGCTATGCTCGTGCTTTTCGCTTTTAATGGTAACCATGCGCGATTTTAGGTTTTTAAACACCAATGCATCGGCTGCAAACAAATCGCGCGTTAAAGGCAGTTTTTTATTTGTAATAGCAACAGGTGCAGTTTCACCTGTAAATAAGCCGTCGGGCGATAAAAGATGTGTGTCGGGTTTTTCGCCCGATTCAAATTCTATATAATAATCCTCGTAATTTTCTCCGGCGTTGAAGGGGACATTGAATGCCGGGTGCCCTCCAACAGAAAAATAAATGGTTTTTTTATCGCGGTTGATGAGTTTGTAAGTTATCCGCAGGGCATTATCTATCAGCGTATATAAAACCTGGAAATCGAATTTATAAGGATATACGGCCATAGTCTTTTCGCAGTTGGGTAGCGAGAACCCCGCCGAAACATCATTGCGGTCGAGTTTTATAAAATCCGACTGCCGTGCAAAGCCGTGCCGCTTCATCGGGTAGGTCTGCCCGTCTACCAATAGTTCGTCGTTTATCAGTTGCCCAACTATCGGGAAAAGGTTTGGCGCATGCCATGCCCATACGGTTGGGTCGGCCTGCCACATATGTTCAACGCCTGTTGCTTTGTTGCGGAGCGAGCTTAGTTGTGCCCCTTTTGTACTGATAGCTACTTTGAGGAATTCATTTTCGAGGATCGTCATTGTTCGTGATATTTCTAAGGTAAATATATCAACAAATCAATCATCATCCTGTTTCTTTTTCTTCTCTAAAATTACGAAAGCGCTGCGCTTTGGTGCAGGCATCACGGCCATCTCGCCTTTTATCGATTTCCAAATTACTTCGTTCAAATCAAGGTCGGGCGCGGCATCTTCCTCGGCCAGGTTAAATAATTCCGACCGGCGGCTGCTTTCGTTTACAGCAACATTGCGCTGCTCAATATCCACCTGCGGCGCTTTAGCTACATAAGGCGTAAAATCCGGCTTTGCTGTGAAGCACTCGTATAAAGGCATGGCGGCAGCATCATACTGGCTCATGGGCGGCAAACCCAGTATCAGTTCGATAGTACGCAATACGCCCGAAGTAGAGTACATGTTATGGATTACCGCATTGCGTTTTGCATAGGGGCTAACCACATAAACCGGTGAACGGTGTGCATCTACATGGTCGGGGCCATTTTGGGCGTCATCCTCCAATACAAACACCGCCGATTCTTTCCATATCGGGCTTTGCGAAAGGTGCTCGATAAAGCGCCCCACGGCCAAATCGTTATCTGCAACGGCTGCAATTGGCGAGAACGCGCCTTTGCGTTGGCCGCTGGTATGGTCGTTACCCAAACGCACGGTATTAAACTGAGGTACTTTATTAATGGTTAACAGCGAATCGAAATCGTGCTCCCAAATAGCCTCCCGGGTAATGTCTTTAATGCTCAAATCAAAATCCGGAGATTTAAGGCAGAAATGCCCCTCCAGCGATTTTAGGTTTGCCTTTGGTTTGTCGCCCCCTTCGGCAAATTCGCCGTAAGTGCGGTAGCTTACCCCGGCACGTTTGCAATAATCCCAAATAAAGCCGTCGCGTGGGTACGCGGCCTTACGGGTGCCTTCAAAATCGTAATTGCCGCCACGGCTGCCGTAGCTTGTAGGCCATGTTTTTTCCACAAAATCGGTGGCGTAGGCAGCCATGCTCCAGTTATGCCCGTCGGCACTCACTTCAGCATCTACATAAAAATTATCCATTAAGGCGTATTCGCTGGCTATGGCATGCAGGTTTGGCGTTACCTTTTGTCCGAAGATGCAAAGAGATGTATCGCCGTTGCCGGCAGGCATATCGCCCAGTACCTGGTCGTACGTGCGGTTTTCTTTAATAATGTAAAACACATATTTTATTGGCGACCGCTCGCCTCTTTTGCGCGGGATAGGGTTACCGGCTTCGCCTTTTGCGGTTATGGCTATTTTATCGGTAAAGGGTGTATTGGCGTAAACTTGTTTGGTATAAGCCTTCAATTTAAGCTCGTTGGGCACATCAATAAATGATAGGGTGCCTTTAAATAAACCACCTATGTATTGCTCGCGGCTGTTGATAGCACCCTTTTGATAGCCGCTGTTATCGGCCTTTTTTATCGGTTGCGGCCCCTTTGGGTTGGGCATAGAGGTAAAGCCTTTGCCATTGCTCACCAGTATTTTGCTGCCCAGCATTTTTACATTAGTAGGGTACCATCCTACGGGGATAAAGCCGCGGCTTTGGCTGCTGCCGGGGTTAGATACATCAAAGACGGCGAGGCAATTGTTATCGGCATTGGATATATAAAGCGTTTTTTCGTTGGCCGATAAGGCGAAACCGTTGGTGGTAGAGCCGGTGAGTTTAGTAGGGTAAAGCGCAGTGGATACCACCTCGAGTGTTTTATGGGTGGCGGTGTTGATGATGGATACCGAGTTATCATTCGCGTTAGCAACAAATAGCAAGCTGCCTTTTTTATTCAGCAACAATTCGTTGGGGTGGCTGCCGGTATTGATGCTGCTTAGTGCTTGTGTAGCGGTATTATAAAATGCCAGTTTATCGCCTCCCCATAACGATATGTAAAGCGTTTTCTCATCGGGCGATAGTACGCAGCTATAAGCTTCGGCACTTAGTTTTATTTTACTGAGTATATCGCCTTTTACCGGGTTAATGATATAAAGCGTGCTATCCTCTTTGGTAACGGTATAAAGGCGTGTGTTTGTTTTGTTTATGGCAATGCCTGTTGGGCATATTTTATTTTTTGGCCAGGGGTTGCCGAGTTTTATCGTATCTGGCGTGCCGAGTTTGGTGTTTTTAATAGAGAAGGTAAGGATAACGTTATCATTCCCACCGCTGGCGTAGAGCTTTTTTTCGTCGCGGCTGAAGGCTATGCCATACCATGATTTGCCTAAAATTTTCTCGTCCAGCAATTTCTCGCTCCGCGGATCTATCAATTGCAACGATTGCGTGCTTTGCCCGTTATTGGTAACCGCCAGGTATTTGCCCGATGCGGATAACTGCATATTCAGCGGCAGGTCGCCTAAGGGGAGGGAGCGGCCGGCCGGGCTTAGTTTCCATCCGTTTGGTAACAATACCTGTTGTGTTGAGGCTATTTTGCCGGGCGTTTGCGCAAAAACGCTGCATGTAAAAGCTACTGCGGCGATACAAATAAAAAGTTTTTGTTTCATGAGGGAAGCGATGTTTCCAAAATTACATATTGTATTTATGGAATAACACAGCTTAACAAAAACTTAATATGTGGTCAGTTCTGTTTATCAACCTTCAGTTTGGCGTGCATCACCGAATCTTTTTGTGCCGAAGTGAGCTTGTTGTTGTTGAACAACACGGTTTCCCAGTCGCCGTAGGAGGGGTTGGGGATAACAATATACCGGTTGCCGAATTCTTTTTTAAGCCTTTCGGTAACTGCCATGCGGGTTTGTTCGGTTTGTTTATTGTTGGTTGGGCTATCGTACAGTGCGTCGAAATCGGGCAGGTTATCTCCGCAAAGCAATACGATGTTGTAGGTGGATAGCACACTTTGGCGGCGGCTCTCCTTGCTGGATGATGTTTGCTTCATCAATACATGCTCATCATCGGTATTGGGCAGCCCGTACAATTGCAGGTTTTTTATGGTTGTAGCTTTTTCGTCTTCGTTGCGGTTGGTGATGTAAAATACCGCCACGCCCTTTGATGCGGCATACTTAAAAAAGGCAGGGGCGCCGGGCACGGTGTCGGCAGCGGCCTTGCTTGTCCATGTTTTCCAGGTTTGCGGGGTAAACTCCAGGTTCGAATCGGCACGCATGGCATCGTAGGGGCTGTTGTCCAGTAACGTTTCGTCTACATCCGTTACCACAGCGTAGGGCTTGGTACCCTTGCTGCGGATAGCTTCATCCAAGCGCAGTTTGGCCAGGTTATAGGCCTGGAAACAAAGCGCCTTATACTCTGCCGACCGCTGCTGCCACAACGACGACCATACCTTGCCGCCATTGGCCTTAGATAAACTTTCCGTTTTCTAGGGGCAGAGCAGGCACTTATTAAAACAAGGCCGGCTAACAGGGTTGCGATGGTCTTTTTCATATTTGGGTTGTTATACAAATATGGCGATTATAATAATCTGCGGTTTATTATATGCTTAAATTCTTTGATGGGGCGGGTAAATAACGGCGATGAGGAACTGGGGAGGCTTGCAACCGCGGCGTCTATTTATAATGCTTCAGCAACTCTTCGTAGGTGTAGGTATTACCGCGTACAAAAAAATCGTAGGTTTTATCCCAATCAGGCCCGGTGCCGAAGCCCATCATGGAAGATATAAGCCGTGTATGCGTCGCGTCTATTTTTTCCAGTCGGATGATCTCTTTCAGGTTGTCATCTGTATTTTGTACGCTTTTGGCAAAGTTATTATTGAGCTCTACCTTTAGTGTAAGCATTTTGCCTTTTGTATAATCAAGTATGGGCAGTTTAATCGAGCTGCTATCGGTTAACGGTTTATCCTTATCGTAATTGGTTACAATGGAGCCGTTTTTCTTTAATTGGATATGTGCTACAGGCGCCACCCATTTTACCAGGCCTTCATCCGTAGATAATAGTTTCCAGGCCGATGCCGCATCAACATCAAGCACCATCTCTAACTGCAGCACCCGTTCGCCCGCTGGTGTTTTATATGAGGTGTTTTTCACTTGCTGTGCCCAAAGGGCATTAGCAAAAATAAGGGGCAACAACATTAAAATTAACTTCTTCATACCGGCATCGTCTTATGACTGATAAATGTAATATTTACCAGCAAGATTGCAAAATGGGGGCGATGCATTACTTGTCGGCTTAATCTCAGGATTACTTCTTCCATTCATAACCAAGCGCATATATTTTAGGAAATTCTTTACTGTAAATTATATCTATTGTATCCCCTTTGGCAAACTGGTTTTGTTCATTGTTGTGATAATTTGTTTGGTAAACAATTTTATTAACCGTGTATCGGTATTTCGCCGTCCATTTTTCTCTGCCCCGTTTGCCAAGAAGTTCGCGGTCAATTAATACAGCCTTTGTCCAGGTACCTAATTTTTGTAGTTCCAGCTTGTCCCGGTATTCCTGGAAAAGGCCAAATGTTGGCCCAATTAACAAAACTGATCCTATAGCGATTGCTGTGCTCATTTGCAGGTGTTTTGTAAATGCGATCAGAACAATAAAAAGCAAAGCGGGAATCACGAAAAATATTATTGCGAAAATCATCCACCCAATTGCGGGGTAGTCCGAATACATTATAATTCTCGCGATGAAATAAATAAACGCCAGTGTTGGCAATAACAATCCGAGGGCAAACCATTTAAGGTTTTGCAATAAAAAAGATTGTGGTTTTCGGTTTTGCACCACTAAATATAACAATATTTATGTGCTATGTCGCGGTGTGTAGCAAGTTGATCAAAGGGGGAGGTGTTTGCAGAAGCGAGGACAGGCTAGCGGCATCCTCACAACCGTCACATTTTAGCATTCAATTATTTCTTCGGCAGCAGGTTTTTCTTCAGCAATTTGTTGCCTGCTACCGGTTACAAAGCTGAGCCCAAGCGCCAGCAATAACAGCGGCACCGTCATCCATATCACTTCGTGAATACGATAATGTGCAATAACAAAACCGCCCAGTAAAGTGCCTATGGTGATACCTGCATTAAAAAACGAAGGCATCAGGCTGTTTACAAAATCGAGCGCGGAGCCTTTTATGCCATTAATGAGGAGCAGGTTAGCCACCAGGAAACCACCAGTATGCACAAGGCCCCAAACCGAAAGGATAACAACCATAGGGATAAACAAGCCGCCGAACTGATAGGCAAGTATATGCATAATAACCAGGGCTACTAAAAAGGCCCTGCTTGTTACCGGTATGTTTTTGCTTAAAGCAATGCCGGTGAGCCAGTTGCCTGCTATGCCCGTAGCGCCAAAAACCAGCAGCATAATGCTTATTTGCACCCCGTTCATATGCGATACCTTATTTAAATATTCGGCCAGGTAACCGTAAGTAGCAAACATACCTGCCAGTATGATAGTAGTTGTAGCAAGCTTTATCCATAGTTGCACGCTGCGCAGCATTTTTACCTGGCTTAGCGGACTCTCCTGTTGGCTGCTCACCGGCATGGAGGGTACAAAAATGGCCAGTGCCGCACAGGCCAACAGATTGATGAATGCCGAAAGCACAAACGACGCCCGCCAACCGAACAGGTCGGCTACGTATGTAGTTAGGGGCACACCCAATACAGTGGCAATGCTTAGGCCTGCCATAACTATCGCTATGGCCTTTGGCGCATCTTTTGGGCCTGCCTGCCTGGAAGCTGCCGTCATAGCTACCGCCCAAAATACCGGGTGCAGAAAAGCGGGTAAGATACGGGCTATCATCAGCACCGTAAAATTTGGGGCAACCGCCGAAAGTAAGTTAGACAAAACAAATATGCCCAGGACCAAACACATGACGGTTTTGCGGTTCATTTTTGCCGTAAGCATATTAGTAAAAGGGCCTGCCACAGCTACCGTTAAAGCGAAGGCGCTTAGCAGCCAGCCTGCCGTATCAATTGTAACACCAAATTGTTTCACCAGCATGGGTAGTATCCCGATAACACCAAATTCGGTAGTGATGATGCCGAAGGCCCCAAGGGCCATTATATAAATAGATTTTTTCATAGATTAGTTTATTCAAACATTCAAATGTTTCTATGTATTTAGGTAAAAAAACACCTATTCTTTCAGGTCATTTAAGCAGGCGATATATTCGTTAAGCACCTGTTGGTTTAATACATATTTAATATTTCGTCCCTCTTTTTGGGGGAGCAATAGGTCGGCATCTACCAATTGTTTTAAATGGTGCGAAACGGATGGTTGCGTAAGATCGAGCAGGTCATTTACTTCGGCGCAATAAAGGCAATCTTTCTTTTTTTTTAACTCCTTTAAAATAGCTATGCGGCTGGCATCGCTCAATGCCCGGGATATCCGCTCTATTTTTTTATCATCCATCAGTTTTACCGCTTAAAAAGCAAATTGCCATTGCAAAAGTATATAACCGTATCAATATATAGAAATGTTTCTATGTATTGATACGGTTATTGGGGGAAAAATTATGTAGTTGTGACATTTTACCAAAACCTAAGTTGCTTAAAACAGTGCCGCCAAAGAGTTCTCTGCTTTAATGGTGCTTAAAATGGCCCCGGTATTTTTATATGCCGCCCCAAACAAAATGCCGGCCATGCTGATCCTTTTAACGCCGAGATTGGCCAGGGTTTCGATAGCTGCTATTTTGGCAACTCCCACTAAATTCACCGGTAGGGTGGTGGCCGATACGATCTGGCTGATCAGTTCCGGATCTTGCACCCCGGTAACAAATAAACCATCGGCACCTGCTTCTTTATAAAGAGCCGCCCTGTGGATGGTAGTTTCCAGCGGGTTATCCACCTTTTGCAAAAAGCCATCGGTACGGGCATTTAAAAACAGCTGCTGCCCGGTTTTTAGCAGATAATTTTTGATGGACGATAGCTTCCTGAGGTATAATTCCTCGCCCTGGTTGTCTTCCAGGTTGATGCCGACGGCGCCGGTATCTATTATTTGTTGCAGTTGCTTATTCAACAGGGGCAGGTCGTCGGTATAGCCCCGTTCAAAATCTACCGACAGAGGGAGAGCAGTTGCCGCTTTGATACGCGAAACAACGTAAAGCATTTCGGCAAAAGGCATTTGCTCGCCGTCCGGGTAACCCATGGAAGCCGCTATGGCACCGCTTGATGTAGCTATTGCTTCAAAACCGGCTTTCTCTATAAGTTGGGCGCTTTTGGCGTTCCAGGCATTGGCTATCACCAAAGGTTGTTCCCGGTGATGCAGTTGGTGAAAATTCTCGTATTGGCTCATGTTGTTTTGATTTGTGCCGATAAAGGCAACCTGTTGCCGCAACTGCGCTGGTTAGCCTTTTCGTGAGTGTAAAATTACTACCTTCATAAAAAGCTAACATGGTGTTTTTTAGACCAATTGGCGGGGCTATCAGGACATTTGGCCGGCTTTGGGCCATAATGTAAATAGCAGCTTACCTCCGCCCGCGCGGCGGTATCCATCCGAGTGTTTTGCGTTGGATGCTTTCGGGCGAAGGGTGGCTTGGAA
>CBFGNE010000110.1:0-8295 GCA_965649995.1 uncultured Mucilaginibacter sp. | reverse complement strand
TTATAAAGCGTACCCGGATAAGGAGCACTTTTTTATAGCATACTTTGACAGGCTTGCCGGCAGTGAAACGCTTAAAAAGCAAATTATTGCCGGTAAAACGGAGGCTGAAATAAGAGAAAGCTGGGAGCCTGCCCTGTCAAAATTCAAGGCAATGCGCAGCAAATACCTGCTGTACAAATAGCCGCCGGCGGTTGCAAACCGAAACGCTATAGCCCGCTCTTTTTTATTTAGCTACACCTTAATCTACAAGCAGATGAGAATTATATTTATGGGTACGCCCCAATTTGCCGTTGCGTCGCTCGATGCTTTAATAACCGCCGGTTGCGATGTTGTGGCCGTAATAACCGCCCCCGATAAACCCGCGGGCCGTGGCAAAAAGTTAAGCGAATCTGCCGTAAAACAATATGCTGTTGCCAATCATTTAAAAGTATTACAACCCGAAAAATTAAAGAACCCGGACTTTTTAAAAGAGCTTGAAGCGCTGAAAGCCGACCTACAGGTGGTTGTAGCCTTCCGGATGCTGCCCGAGGTGGTTTGGAATATGCCGCCAAAAGGCACCATTAACCTGCATGCTTCCTTACTGCCGCAATACCGCGGCGCTGCGCCTATCAACTGGGCCATCATCAATGGCGAAAAGGAAAGCGGGGTAACCACCTTCTTCCTGACCCATGATATTGATACCGGGCATATCCTCTTCACCGAAAAGGTTACCTTAAAAGGCGCCGAAACCGCCGGCGACCTGCACGACTGGCTGATGAACAAAGGCGCGGGCTTGCTTGTAAAAACGGTAAAAGGGATAGAAAGCGGCCGCTACAGCCAGCATCCGCAAGATCATTTTACAGAAGGCGTAGAGCTGAAACACGCCCCTAAAATTTTTAAGGAAGATTGCCTGATAGATTTTAACCAGCCCGCTCAAAAGGTTTGCAATTTCATTCGCGGCTTAAGCCCTTCTCCTACTGCATTTACTACCATTAATGATAAGGTGCTGAAAATTTATAACGCCACGTTTGAAGTAACCGAACCCGGGCTTGCGCCGGGTGCTTTTGTTACCGATAACAAAACGCATTTAAAATTCACCACACCCGATGGTTTTGTAAGCGTTACCGATGTACAGCTGGAAGGCAAAAAACGCATGGGTATTGAGGAATTTTTGAGAGGGAATAAGTTTTAGGGAGAATGGTAGATAACAAACCGGTTATTGCCCGTATTTGGCAATCTCTAACACCTGAGGAGCAGCAAGGCGTTCTCGAGGCTTATGAGGAGAGTATGGACGAAGATAATTTTATAGACCTCGAAGATATAAAAGCAAAATATTCTATTTGGGCATGAGCTGAAGAAATCAGTCTACGAGCAAATTCTTCAGCGAAAAATTCATCTCGTTACCGATTACCATATCTTTACCGATTATCTGCAGGTTATTTAAATTCGCTTTATTAATCCTGACTTTGAAAAACACATTTGATGGCGAGTTGATTACGTATTTTTCTGTGATCTCTCCGGTGATTTCCAAATCCTTTTTGGGGTCAAATTCCCAGTCGACGCTCGGGCATACAAAAACAGTTGCGTTTTTGCTGCCGTCTTCGCTGGTGTATACGTGCATACGAATGATTATCCGGTCGCCTGCTTTGTGTTTATTATAGACCGTAACAGCCTGGTTGGTTGCCCGCGTTTCGCAATCACTTATCTTTTCCCAATACGAGGCATATTCATCTACCTGTGCTTTTATATCTAATGGCTTGTTATTTAGTCGGCGATGGTATGATAACAATATCAGAGACGAAATATCATCGGGATTATGCAGCCTTATCGAATGAAAGTACTTTACCAGCGGTGGGTTTCTGTTACCGCGTATCCAAGTATTTCTTATCCACAAACCCATCCCAAAATGTTCAGATGCTGTAGCTTCCGACTCGGATAAGTTTTTAAAATGAGTTTTACGAACGATACTCCAATCGTTATCAAGAAAATGAAAAACCTCGTAGAGATTTTTGGGCGCAGGCTGAGCAATAGAAATGCATGCAGATGCCTGGATAAAAAATAACGCTATAATTAAATTCCTTCCACTCATACTTTGCCCCCTACAACTTATTCAACTCATCCATCAGCCCTTTGCTTACCTTGTTAAAATAACGCTTTACGCCGTAACCCATTACCCATTGTATGCCGCGGCTGGCGTTTGTTAAAAAAACCTCATCGGCTTCGTTTAATATTTCGGGGTTAATTTGAGCCTCGGTGATGGGGATGTTATTGTCCTGCGCAAGTTTAATCACTACCTGGCGCATTACCCCTTCTACGCAGCCTTCGCTAAGGGCCGGGGTATACAGGTGGTTTTGGTACCATACAAATATATTGGCCGCGCCTGCCTCGCACAAAAAGCCGTTAGCATTCAGCAGGAAAACCTCATCCAACTTGTTCTGTTGTTTATACAAAGCTGCCATTACGTACAGCAATGAATTGCAGGTTTTTATGGTGGATAAGTAATTAAGCGGCTTGGGTAATTCGCTGTAAATATCCATTATCAAACCCTTCTCATTCATAAAATATCGGGGCTCCTCCAGCGGGGTAATTTCTATGCAAAAACCCATTTTATTTTGGCTGGGGGTGTACAAGCCTTCCGCATCGCGGTAAACCGTGAGGCGTAAACGGCCGTGGCGTATTTTATTACGGCGGGCCAGCAATTCACACTGTTCGCGCAGAAACCAGGTATCAGTTTGCGAATAACCATCTATTTTAAGCGCCTTCATGCCACGCTGCAGGCGTTCGGCATGCAATTCGGCAAATTGCAATTTGCCTTTCATTAACCGCATACTCTCAAATAAGCCATCCCCGTACTTAAAACCGCGGTTGGCTATGGTAAGCAATATGCTATCCTCAGGGAGTATTTCGCCGTTAAAATTGATGTACCTGGGAGACATTCTTAGATTTGAGATATGAGATTTTAGATGTGAGATTAGCTCCCTTTATTAACATTTGCAAACTTAAAAAATTATTAAATTATTAAGTTTTATTTTGCCGACAATCAAAAGCGCGATTTGTTTTTCCTTCTCAAATCTCATATCTCAAATCTCATATCTAAAACCTCACATCTCACTTTTCATATCTGCACTGCTATACTTGCGCCACTTTTCCAAAACTGTTTTAAAATCAAGCGGTAAGGGTGCTTCAAAATAAATATCTTTTTTTAGCGAAGGATGCAAAAAACCCAACGAAGCTGCATGCAGGGCCTGCCTCGGCATTATTTCGAAGCAATTTTCAACAAACTGGCGGTATTTGCTGAATACCGTTCCCTTCAAAATTTTATCGCCGCCGTACATGGCGTCGCTAAACAGCGGGTGGCCAATATGCCGCATGTGCGCGCGGATCTGGTGCGTACGGCCCGTCTCCAGCTTGCACTCTATCAGGGTAACATAACCCATGCGCTCTAACACTTTGTAGTGTGTAACTGCCCATTTGCCCTTCTCCGGGTCATCGTAGATAGACATTACCCGGCGGTCGTTTATGCTGCGGCCGATGTAGCCGCTTACGGTGCCATCTTCTGCAATATCTCCCCATGCCAGGGCAATGTATTTACGGTTGATGGTATGGTCGTAAAATTGCTTGGCCAGGTAATTCATGCTGCGTTCGTTCTTACTGATAAGCAGCAGACCCGACGTGTCTTTATCAATGCGGTGCACAAGCCCCGGCCGCCCATCGTTGCCTGGCAGCGTAGGCAATTGCTGAAAGTGGTATACCAACGCATTCACCAGCGTGCCGGTGTAATTATTATAGCCTGGGTGTACCACCATGCCCGCCTCCTTATTCACAATAAGCACATCATTGTCTTCGTAAACAATATTGATGGGCAGGTTTTCGGGGTAAACTTCCGTATCGCGCGGCGGATGGGGCAGCACAACGGAGATCACATCCATCGGCTTAACGCGGTAACTTGCCTTTACGGGTTTGTCGTTCAGCAGTACATTGCCCGCTTCAATTGCATTCTGGATACGATTGCGGGAAGCGTTTTCCACGCGGTGCATCAAAAACTTATCTATCCGCAACAGCGATTGCCCTTTATCAACCACTACGCGCAGATGTTCAAATAAATCCTGCTCGTCGCTGTCCAGTAATTGAGTATCCTCTGCCATGGCGCAAAAGTAAGAAAAAACCTATAGCGATGAGTTTGAAACACATCGCTACAGGCTGCCCACTCAATTTTTTCTCTAAATTCGCCTCTATGCATATCACCCTCGATATTTACAGCCCCATCCACCAAATAACCGATCCGTTATTTGAAGCGAAAGGCATCGAAGTATTTGTTAAACGGGATGATATGATACACCCGCTTATATCGGGCAATAAATGGCGCAAACTGAAATATGTGTTGCAAAAAGCGCAGGCAGAAAACAAAACCCGTTTGGCAACTTTTGGAGGCGCATATTCCAACCACCTGCTGGCAACAGCGGCTGCCGCGGCAAAATTTGGTTTTCGTTCCACAGGCTTTGTACGTGGCGAAGAGGTGCAAAACGACACCCTTTTTATGTGCCGCCTGCATGGCATGCAGCTCATTTTTACGGATAGGGACAGCTACCGCGATAAACCAGCCTTATTTACGCAATATTTTGGAGATGACAACAACGCCTTTTTTATCGACGAAGGTGGCGCATCTCCCGAGGCGGCGAAAGGCTGCAGCGAACTGGTTGAGGAATTAACGGAAACTTATACCCACATCTTTTGCGCATGCGGAACCGGGACCACTGCTGCCGGGATTATCAACGGCATGAACGAACACCAATTAAAAACCCGATTTAACGCCATCCCCGTTTTTAAAAACGGTGGCTTTATAAAGGATGAGATCGACAAATACCTCACAGCCCCGGCAGATTATGATTTGCATCTCGATTACCATTTCGGCGGCTACGCCAAAACCACGCAGGAGCTTATTGATTTTATCAAAAGCTTCGTTGCCAAAACGGGGATATTGATAGAGCCTGTTTATACCGGCAAAATGCTTTATGCTTTGTACAATTTGGCTGCAAAGGATCAATTTAAACCCGGTGATAGGATTCTTGCCATCCACACCGGTGGTATTTGGGGATTGATGGGGATGAAGGATAGATTTTAAGGCCTTACCCAACATCCTTGAGCGATAGCGTGGCAATTATCGGCATGCGGAGCGACTCCACAAGTCCGCCTTGCTTGCCGATGATTGCCACGCCGCCCCCTTGCCCTAACGCCCCTCCGCGGCTCGCAAAAACGCGATGGTGAGGCTACATCTTCGCAAAATCATCCTTCATTTGCACATTTAAAATCTGAAATCTACACATCTCCATGCCATACTAATTCCAGCTTTGGTACAAAAACTATGTTTAGTTAATTTAAAGTTACTTTTTTGTCAATCGGTTCAAAAACCTTTAAATTATTGTTATTTAGCCCTTTTTGTTAGATTTGTTAAAACTAATTATACTTATGAACCACGCACAGATCACCGCTCAAAACGTACAGGCCACCCTCAGCAAACACATCCTCGCCGATGGGTTCGACCTTACTTTTGACATGGAAAAAAGCCAGGGCGTCCACATCTTCGATGCCAAAAACAACCGCACCCTGCTCGATTTTTTTACCTGCTTTGCATCTGTGCCCTTAGGCTATAACCACCCCAAAATGCTGGGCGACGAGGCTTTTAAAAAGAACTTGATGCTGGCGGCATTAACCAACCCCAGCAACTCTGATATTTATACAGAGCAATACGCCCAGTTTGTAGAAACATTCGGCCGTGTAGGCATCCCCGATTATTTGCCGCATGCATTTTTTATCGCAGGCGGTAGTTTGGCTATAGAAAACGCGCTAAAAGTAGCTATGGACTGGAAAGTGCAAAAAAACTTTGCCAAAGGCCATACGCAGGAAAAAGGGCATAAAGTTTTACACTTTGAGCACGCCTTCCATGGCCGCTCGGGTTATACCTTAAGCCTAACCAACACCCAACCCGTAAAAACCAAATGGTTCGCCAAGTTCGACTGGCCGAGGGTTTCGCTACCGGAGATACAATTCCCACTGAATGAGAACAACATTGTTGATTTGGCTGCGCGCGAAGCAAAATCAATAGCCGAGATACGTACCGCCTTTGCCAATAGCCCCGATGATATTTGCGCCATCATCATCGAACCCATCCTTTCGGAAGGAGGGGATAAACACGTTAGGCAGGAGTTTTTAGAACAATTAAGGCAAATTGCCGACGAATACGAGGCAATGCTGATTTACGATGAAGTACAAACCGGTGTAGGCCTTAGCGGCAAATTTTGGCTGCACCAGCATTTTGGCGAAAAGGCGCGCCCGGATATTATCGCTTTTGGTAAAAAAATGCAGGTATGCGGCATTCTGGTTAGCAACCGTGTGGATGAAATTGAGGATAATGTTTTCAAAATATCATCGCGTATTAACTCTACCTGGGGCGGCAGCTTGGTAGATATGGTTCGCTCGGCAAAAATTATGGAAATTATTGAAGAGGATGGATTATGCGCAAAAGCAGCCGAAACCGGCACCTACCTGGAAAACGGCTTGCAAAATATTGCAGCAAAAAGCGGTTTGGTAACCAACGTGCGGGGCAAAGGGTTGCTTACCGCATTCGATTTCCCCAACGCGGCCACCCGCAGCGCATTTATCAATAAAGGGCTGGAAAACAACATCATGTACCTGGGTTGCGGAGAACGAACCATCCGTTTCCGCCCGGCGCTTATCATCGAAAAAGAACACATCAACGAAGGCTTATATAACATCGAAAAAATACTGCCGGCTCTATAATATCAATGTAATAATATCGCTACAGGCACCTGTTTTTACGTAGAGCAGGTGCTTTTTTTCTTTAGAATATACTATAATCGCAGTATGGCGTTATTATATATATTATTAACTATTATATAACACGCCTGTAGCGTAACGCATTTTATTAACGTATTGTAATACATCAACTTATATCTATATAAAACAGGGTTACTATTTTTAGAATGAACAGACAAATTGAAAAATTAAAAAAACAACTGGTAGAGATTGCCGAGGTTGTTAATTCTTTCCAGTCTGAGGCCGTACAAGTAAGAGTTGTAGACAGGCTGTTAGACGAGATTATGGAAACGGAGCGGGTGGAAACGGAAGGATCTGAAATTTTCAATAGGAAGGCGCGCAGAGCCAGGGATGAAAGTGGCGACGAACCAAGCCTTACCGTGCAGCGCCGTAAAAAACCCGGAGCTACTAAGGTATTGAACCAGTTGCTATCGAGCGATTTCTTTAAAACGCCGCATTCGATATCGGCTATTGCAGAATACTGCAAAGACAACTTCGATTCGGATTTTAAAACTTCAGAATTATCGGGCATACTTTTAAAACTTGCCAAAGAGAACAAACTGCGCAGAGAGCGCAGTAACGAAAATAACCGCTTCGAATACGTAGGGGTTTAAAAAAACAACAAAGCCGCTTATTTGAGCGGCTTTGTTGTTTTACCAATAAGCGCGTCATTGCGAGGAGGAACGGCGAAGCAATCCCCGGCAAGCAGGGCGGACTTGCAAATCGGCTCTTCTTACCGAGGTTTGCCACGCTTCGCTCGCAATGACGTTGCGATGATTTCTAACGTAGCTCCATCAAATTATCCACTCCTAATATCTTCCTGGACGTAAAGCCCTCGGCGTACTTTGCGTTGATGCTTTTGCCAAATTCGCGGCCACGCCCTTGTATCTGCTCAATAAAATCGGGCGATGATATGTACGTCTGTGGCTCATCCTCATTCCATTCGGGGTTGTGGAATTGCGAACCATACGCATAAACGCTTTCTATCTTTTTGTCCCAGTATTCGGTTACATCCACCAAAATATCCGGTTTAATATACCTGTCCTGTATAAAATGAAGCACCTGCCCGGGGCGCCATGGTTCCTGCGGGTTGCCACCTGCATCAAAAGTTTCTATCCTGCGCAAGCCTGCTAAAAAAGCTGCTGCTTCTACCAATTCATTAGCGCGCCCGTGGTCGGGGTGGCGGTCGTGGTAGGCATTGGTTATGATAATCTCCGGCTGGTATTTGCGAATGGCCGCAATTACTTTTAATTGATACTCTTTAGTATTCTCAAAAAAGCCATCAGGCAGTTCCAGGTTTTCTCGTATGGTTAACCCTAAAATTTCAGCTGCTTTAGCAGCTTCCTTATCGCGTATCTCAGCAGTGCCACGGGTACCCAATTCGCCCCGGGTTAAATCTGCAATGCCAACTTTATGGCCGAGGGCAATGTGTTTCAAAATAACACCGGCACAGCCAAGCTCTGCATCATCCGGGTGTACGGG
>CBFGNE010000109.1:0-8312 GCA_965649995.1 uncultured Mucilaginibacter sp. | reverse complement strand
ATCTCGGCAAAACGCCTAATTTTATCTTTTCCCATAAAGGCACAAAATTAAAAAAATTATTTTGTTGGGGCGTTTACAATGGCAATGGGCTGCAGCCAATCGCTGTTCTGCAAACTACGCACAGCAAACTGCCAACTGAAACGCTATCTTTGCACCATCCGGGATAAAAACCCGGCAACTAACATGATAAAAGAAGCAGAAATTGTATGCCCGCCCGGGCAGCAGGGAGATGAAACGGTTTTAACAGCGCTTGCATCGGCAGCAATTAACATCCCGCAGAATAGAATCAAAGGCATTAAGGTGCTCAAACGGTCGATAGATGCGCGTGGCCGCAAGGTGCTTTACCGTATGCAGGTTAGCGTTTATATAGACGAGCCTTACCTGCCCGAAGTTTACAGCCATCAGTATAAAAATGTAAAGGATGCCAAATCCGTAATTATTGTGGGTGCAGGCCCTGCGGGCTTGTTTGCTGCGCTACAATGTATTGAGCAGGGCTTAAAGCCCATTATAGTTGAGCGCGGCAAGGACGTAAAGCAGCGCCGCCGCGATCTGGCAAGTATCAACAAGCAAGGGTTGGTAAACCCCGAATCGAACTATTGCTTTGGCGAGGGTGGGGCGGGTACCTATTCCGACGGTAAGCTGTACACCCGCAGCACTAAGCGCGGCGATGTTACCGGCGTACTGAAAGCCTTTGTTGCCCACGGCGCTACCGAAGATATTTTGGTAGATGCCCGCCCGCATATTGGCACCAACAAGCTGCCGCAAATTATCACCGCCATGCGCGAGAGTATTTTGAATGCAGGTGGCGAGGTGCTGTTTGATACTAAAGTAACCCAATTGTTGGTGCAGTTTGGGAAGGTAAAAGGCGTGCAACTAGCCGATGGCGAAAAGTTGCTTTCGGATGCGGTAATATTGGCTACCGGGCATTCGGCGCATGATGTGTTTAGGATGCTGCATGCGCAGGGGATTTTGATAGAAGCTAAACCTTTTGCCCTTGGCGTGCGCATAGAGCATCCGCAGGAGATTATCGACCGCGCCCAGTACCATTGCGAATACCGCGGCCCCGATTTACCGCCATCGTATTATAATTTGGTAGAGCAGGTGGACGACCGTGGCGTATTTTCCTTTTGTATGTGCCCTGGTGGCATTATTGCCCCCTGTGCAACAGCAGCGGATGAGATAGTAGTGAACGGCTGGAGCCCAAGCAAACGCAATAACCCCTTTGCCAACTCGGGTACGGTGGTGCAGATAAATATGGAAGATGTAAAAGGGGATATGGCCGACCCCTTCCGGATGCTGGATTTTCAGCAACGGGCAGAGCGTCTTGCCTTTAGGGCTGGCGGCGGCAACCTGGTAGCGCCCGCACAGCGTATGGTTGATTTTGTGGAGCGCCGAGTATCTGCCAACCTGCCTGTAAATTCTTACCTGCCGGGTTGTAAAAGTGTTGATTTAATTGAAGTATTGCCCGACTGGATACACGCCCGCCTGCGAAAAGCATTGCCCGCCTTTGGTAGAAAAATGAAAGGCTATTACACCAACGAAGCGATATTGGTGGGAGTAGAATCACGCACCTCGTCGCCTATAAAAGTGCCAAGGGATAGGGAAACTTACCAGCACCCACAGGTTGCCGGCTTATTTCCTTGCGGGGAAGGGGCGGGTTACGCAGGCGGCATTATTTCCGCTGCGATTGATGGGGTGAATTGTGCAAATGGGGTAAAAGCATTTCTTTCTTAAACACATTTCCTTGCACTGCCATTCAACCCTAAACCCGATTGGCGTAAAAGGCGCTTCTACCAGCGGCTTGGACAGAAAGCGGGAGTATCGGTACCTATGGAACTACAGGCATTGCTTTTCAAAAAAGCCTACTGCTACCGCAAGCTCTTTACACCAACTCTTCGCAACTATACCCCGCCATCCCCAAAATATGTTTGATGGTTTGTGGTTCGATGCGGCTACTTACGATGCGGAGTACACGGTCGCAATCTTCCAGGTCGAAAGTGTATTGTTTGATATCTGCCAGGGCGCTAAGCAGTGGTTGTAAGCGGCTTGCCTGCCGGGGCGTTGTTACGCTTGTTTTAAATATCAGCACATCCATAGGTTTGTTGTTTTGGTAATATTTACAAAGCTGTACCGAACTTGTTTAAGCGCCTCATTTGGTAAGCAATGCAATGCCTGTGGGCATTTTGCTGAGGCGCATAAACAAGTTCGGTACAGCGGTAGAAATTATTTAACCTCGTCTTTAAAATCGGCCTCCGGTTTTTCTTCTTTAAAGGCGTTGCGCCCCATCCAGCCTTCGCCGCGGCGGCCCCAGCCGCAACGGTCTTTCCATTGGGCCTTAAAGTTGTCGCGTTCTTCGGGGCTCATGTTGCGGAAACGTTCTTCCATCATTTGCTTGCGGCGCATCCATGGGCCGCCACCAGGTCCACCTTTACCACCGAAGCCGAAGAGGATCTTACTCAGTATAAATATACCCATGGCTTGCCAAAAGGTAATGGTGCCTACGTGCAGTATTTCGGGCAGCAGGTGGTTCCAAAGCTGCATTACTACGTAACTTACAAGGGCTAATATGGCTGCCACCCCAAATGGAATAAGGAATAGCTTTTTTCTATGTTTTATATTCATTTCAATAGTTTTTATTAATAATCGTTAATTTCATTATACAACTGCTTCAATCGCTTGCGTAAATGCAGTACCGCGTAGCGCTTACGCGATACCAGCGTATTGGTGTTTTCGCCGGTACGTTTTGCAATTTCGTCGAAGGGGACATCCTCCAGTTCGTGCCAGATGAACACCTGCCGCTGCAGCTCGGGCAATTCATCAAGCGCTATAAAAAGTTGTTCCCAAAACAGGTTGCGGATATACTCGGTTTCGGGTGTGCGGGCCTCGGTGAGCAGGATGGCGCCAAAGTCCGGTGCGTCGTCGTCATCCCCGGCATCGTTGCCTGCCATGTCATCAAGCAGGGTTTCGGTGCGTTTTTTATGCTTGTCGAGTATCTTGTTGCGCGCAACACGGTACAGCCAGGCACTGGTTTGCTCAATCGGTTCCGAATTCACTACGTTGCTAAACTGGTACCAAACATCCTGCAGAATGTCTTCGGCATCGGCATCGCTTTTTACCCGCTTGCGGATAAACCCCAACAGGCTTTTACCATACGCTTTTATTGTGTGTATGATATGGCTTTCTTTATCCTGAGGCATTACTACGCTTTGCAATTGTATGAGTGTTTAAATATAAAGACGACTGTGCTTTTAAAACATTTTAAATTATTTAATTAAAATGCACTAATTTCACGAATGGGGCGAATTTCACGAATTATTGCATGGCGGGGGTTGTTCGTCACCCTGCCGTAAAAAGCCAACCGCCTACTGCCGTGTGCAAACTTTTCAATATCCTTGCGCGTTATACCACTATGGCCGATAAAAAAACACTGATACTGGGTGCCACGCCCGATGCAAGCCGCTATGCTTACCTTGCTGCCAATCGGCTTGTGAGCCGAGGGCATAGCATTGTAAATGTGGGCATTAAAACCGGCGAGGTAGCCGGCGTACTCATAGAAAAGCCTGAGACAATACATACTGATATTGATACCATTACCCTATACGTAGGCCCGCAAAACCAGCCGCCCCTGTACGATTATATCATCAACACCAAGCCGAAGCGCATTATTTTTAACCCCGGAACCGAGAACGCCGAGCTGCGCCGCCTTGCCCATCAAAACGGCATCCAAACCGATTATGCCTGCACCCTGGTACTGCTAAGTATTGGGCAATACTAAATGTAGTTGTACGAAACTGTACGATCCGTACAGTTCGTACAATTTCGTACAGTTCGTACAACCCGGGCACGATTTCGTACAGTTTCGCACAGGTTCGTACAGTTTCGTACAAATTCGTACAGTTTCGCACAGTTTCGTACAGGAGAAAGGCGGTTTGCGAAAATCTGCGTTTTTCTGTGGTTTTTCGGTGTTTTTCTGTGGTAAATACGGGGTAAAATCAGCTTTATCAAAAACATGCAATTTAGCCCTTTGGCGGGGGAAATGCGACAACGGCCGGGCCGCGACAATTTTAAATGGCCGGCTGCGGTCATGCAATTTTTAACCGGACGAAACAGCTGCCGCTATCATACTGCTACCGCCATCCCGCCATCCGAAAACAAAAACCAAAAGCTGTAAGTTTACCCAACATGGCCGATGTGCACTCCAAAGAAACCCGTAGCTACAATATGTCGCGCATACGCAGCAAGGATACCAAGCCGGAAATGGTAGTGCCACTACGGTTTGAGCAGCATTGATTGTATAATTTACTCCACCCTTTTCACCACCTCGTCATTGCGAGGAACGAAGCAATCCTCGGCTAGCAGGGTGGCGATTTGCGGGGTTAATACCTTGCCTTGGGGTAACATGAGGGTACACTTCCGATAGGTTGGATAAATTATTTTATTTTTTCTATTAACTGTCAGTAATATTTATATATTTGCACCAGTAAACAGTTCTTTGAAAAGTGTTTTGATGTCGAAGCCTGAAATGGAGTTCATTTGACTGTCTGAAAAGACAACCTTAACAGGTAAATTAACAGCACGAAACAATCCTTACCCCCCGATTATGGCTCATGACCTGAATGAGTATAGCGTGATGGAGTATTGATTTAGTTGTTATAAGTTTATTTATATGTAAACAGGATTTAAGTGAGTGTAGGGAGAACATTGCGTTACGCATTTCGGGAATCGACCATCAACAATTGTGCTTTTGGATGATATTGGTAAAACAGGACAATATTGTCAATTATGAAATAAATGAATGCGCCATCTAGATCGATGGATAGTATTATTTATAATTAAAAACAAAGCAACATGAGTAGATTAAAACAAAATCAAAGCATCGATAAAGTCATAGTAGCTATCGACTTTATCGCCAAGAACCAGTGTTCTCTTTCGGGAAAAGATGTAGAAGTCTTAAACGAAGCATCACAAAGCCTGCAAAGGCTAAAAAAGAAAAAGGGGAAAACGAATCAACAAATCCGCAAGGAAATTGAACGTGTAGTTGAACTTTTAGTATTTTTTTTGGTTGATAATCAATAGATGTGTAGTTAGTACCGAGCACTCCTTAATTTTTTACACAATGAATTTAGGAAGCGTCATTAAAGATATTCGAAAGAAAAAAGGGCAGACTCAAGTAGAGTTTGCCAATGCGTGCGGAATAACGCAAACTTATCTTTCGCAAATTGAAAGTAATTTAAAGGAACCTAATTTATCCACTCTTAAATCTATAAGTGAGGAATTAGGAATGCCTCTACCTATATTGTTTTTTTTGTCAATAAATGAAGATGACGTAAAACCCAATAAAGTCGAAGCATTAAAAACGCTCAGTCCTTCAGTTAGATTATTAGTCGATGAATTCTTCCCAATTTAAGCGAAACGAGTTTAAAAGGCTATGTTCAATCGTAGGTTATACCCCCTTAGCGGTATCTACAATTATTAATAATATTGATAGTTATTATGGCGAATGGATAGAAAAGAAAAAAGACAAAACTGGAGAATATAAAAGATATAGTGATGGGACTATTAAAACCAGGACGATTAGACCATCACTTTCAGATTTGAAAACTATTCAGGGGAAAATTAAAAAAATAATTTTAACACCCATATCCATGCCGTCATGCGTACATGGTGGCGTAAAAAAAAGAAGTAATATAAGTAATGCAAAACCTCATCAAGGGAAAAAATATGTGTTTACTACAGATCTTCAAGAGTTCTACCCAAACATTAGCTCTGAGACAGTTTACAATACTTTTACCAACCTTAAATTCAGTCCACACTTCTCTCATTGGCTAACAAAATTAACTACTTGGAAGTTTGAGTTACCACAAGGCACCCCCACAAGTACCCATATTGCAAACCTAGTTTTCTTACCCACGGACATGAAGTTAATATCTTTGTGTAATGAAAATAATATTACCTACACCCGGTACGTAGATGACCTAACTTTCTCCTCACCAGTCGATTTTCAGAATATTATAAAAGACATAATCGCTATTATTCAGAGTGATGGGTTCAAATTGAGTCGTAGAAAAACCAAATATCAAGGTAAACAAACTATCACTGGAATCGAAGTTTTTATAAACAAGATAGATGCCCCAGCAAGGATAATCGCTTTAGCGGAAACCGAAGTTGCTGCTCATTTAGATATAAAACCATTCACTAATTATTTAACAAATATTAGGGCCACCAATAAGAAATAGTATTCGAATTATTGATTGATGGAAGATTGTATTAATGCAGTAGTGTTTAGTTTTTTTGTTCTTGCTATCTTGTACGTCTACCATTTTGCTCTAAATAGACAAACCGCGTAAAGATAGTTTCGGTCATCAGGCGACGCATTAGCCGGTTTCGGCTTACCAATAATCATTCGTCTACCTTTTCAAGCTATTTTTCATCTAATAGTGTATCTTCCCAAAAATTTCACTCATGAAACCCGGCCAAACCCTCTGGACCAAAGAGCAACTCATCCTCGCCATAAACCTGTATAGCAAAATACCGTTCGGGCAAATGCATGCCAGCAATGCTGAAGTTAAAGAGTTGGCCGCTATTATTGACAGAAGCCCATCGGCTATTGCTTTCAAATTAGGCAATTTCGCCAGTTTCGACCCAAAGCTGCAGGCTCGTGGCATCAAAGGCTTAGAGAATGCCAGTACATTGGACAAGCAAGTTTGGCACGAATATATGCACAATTGGGACGAGCAATTTATAGAAAGCGAGGCCCTGCTTGCGCAGAAAAAGAACACGACAATCGAAGCCCTAAATCCCATTGAGGAGGAGGAGTTTGAGCAAAGAGAAGGCAAGGAAGTCGTACGCTCGGTATTGGTTCGGCTTAATCAAACAGCGTTCCGCAAAATGGTATTGAGCAATTTCGATAATCAATGCTGTATTACCGGTATCGACCAAACATCGTTATTGGTGGCCAGCCATATTTTGCCTTGGAGTAAAGACGAAGGCAATCGCCTTAACCCGAAGAATGGTTTGGCTTTAAATTGCCTGCACGATAAGGCTTTCGACAGGGGCTTGTTGACCATTACGGAAGATTTTAAAATTAAGATATCCTCCATCTTTCACAAAAGTGGCGGCATCCCAAGTATACAGGAAAACTTCATTGCTTACGATGGCAAACCCCTGTTTGCACCTAAGAAATTTTCCATTGATGTGGAATTTTTAAAAGTGCATAACAGTACTTTTAAAGTTTAAAGTTCACTTATATCCGATTGCCCCTCTCCCCTCATCCGGCTAAATTAGCCTCATGCCAAACATCAAATTCAGTTACCGTTATCGCGATGCGGGCAACTATAAAAACCACAGCCGGATTATTTTCGCCAATCCGGATAATGTTGAGGTACAAGATTTAGAATCCCTCATCCAATCCAAACTCATCGACGGCACTTATTTCTATGTAGACCAATGGCAGCTACCCGATCTCCACTTCGTTCCATGGAATAACCAACTTGACCACACCTGGCACGAGTTCGAATCCATCGAATACACCCACGAAGCGCCAAACGCAGAGTTCACTTTAGCGGAATTTATAGCTTCCATTGAAAAGGTAAAGCCATTTACCTGGTAATTCCTTATTTTAGCATCAATCAATCCCGGCTCCCATGAGAAAACTACTTTGCACCCTAACCCTATTACTAACCATAACTACCCTTGCCTTTTCGCAAAAGATACAGCACCCCAAACAAGCCATGACGGATGCGCAGGCAAAAGCCGTGCTAAGCAGCATGCAGCAAAAAGGCAGCGACGTCGAAAAGGTGGAGGCGCTAAAGGCGGGGGTAAAGGATAAGGGCATCACCGTGGAGCAACTGACTACGCTGCTTAACCAGTTCGGGATGGATGAAAGCAAACTCACCTGCGCTAAGTTTGCCTTCGCCTACACGGTAGATTATAAAAAGTACGACAAAATACAAGACCTGTTTGGCGACGAAGCCAGCAAAAACGAGTTGGAGGATTTTGTAAAGAAGAATAGGTAGGGGGCGATAATCAAGTTAAAAAACGTCATGTTGGACTTGTTTCAACACCCCCTCATAAAAGTGGCCACAATGCTTATCCGCTTTTGGGAGCAGTGAGGTTTCGTGTTTTGGACGTGTTTTTACTTAAATGAAAGCATCGGCTGCTCATTGCCGCAGGGCTATTACTTTTTGTCTTGATACAAAAAGTAACAAAAAAATCAAGTCAGAGCGAATGCTACCCTGCCCGCCCTGCCGGGTATTTACGCTTTTTGGGTGGTTTGTCGCTGCGGGCGTGCCGGTCGCAAAAAGCGAAACCGG
>CBFGNE010000108.1:0-8313 GCA_965649995.1 uncultured Mucilaginibacter sp. | reverse complement strand
TGATCAAACCGTTCCAATATTCAGAAACGGTGTTACCAATTGGAGTAAGCGCTCAAAGCCCGGTTACTACAACTCTTTTAAACTCCATTTAACAGTTTTAAGAGGAGCTTATTTAACGTTTTTCTCAAGATAAGCAACCGCCTGGCCAACTGTACCGATAGTTTCGGCCTGATCGTCAGGAATTGCAACGTTAAATTCTTTTTCAAACTCCATGATTAATTCCACGGTGTCTAAAGAGTCCGCACCAAGATCGTTGGTGAAGCTTGCTTCTGGTGTAACTTCACTTTCGTCAACACCCAGTTTTTCCACGATAATAGCTTTTACTCTTGAAGCGATATCAGACATAGTCTTAATAGTTTAATGATTAATAAATTTTCAGTGCAAAGAAAAATAAATTATGCTAAATATCAAACCTAAAAACTTCGCATAATTAACAGAACAATATTTTAATGCAAAGGTTTGGATTAGTAATTTTAACGCCGTAAAAGTAATGATTTTGAACAGGAAAAATTTAAAGTTTGAGATCGATTTTGATTTTATATTAATTGCGCTCACTACATCGCTTAAAGATTACCGCATTTGTTACTTAATCAACAAAAGTTTAAACTTTAATTTTGTGCGCAAGGAGGACTTAAAACTCGATATCGGGCCCGGCGGAAGCGAACTTTTATTCTCTATTTACCAATATAGCTGGGAAACCACCGAAACAGATTTTATTTTTATTGGTAATAAGGGCTCAGAGGGTTACCTTGTGCCCGAAATGCGGGAGGCCGATTATTTTATTTTAATAAAAAATTATATAGACGAAAATGACCTTGAAAGCCTAATTTCGGCACTTAATAAGATACCCGAGGTGGTTACTGCAGTAAAGATAGAACCAAAAAAAATAAAATCACGGGAAAATCTATTATTTTAGCGGAAATTTTGATGTGTCAATACTACACTATATAGTATTATAATATAGCCCGATTTAAACCTGAGAATATGAATTTTTATTATAACCGTACCAAGATTGTCGCTACCATGGGGCCTGCTTCCGCCAAAAAGGAGGTTTTATTAGCCATGATACGCGCCGGATTAAATGTTTGCCGCCTTAATTTTTCGCATGGCAAGCCCGAAGACCACAAGAAATTTGTCGACCTTATCCGCGAGATAAACGCAGAATATAAAACTAACGTAGGTATCCTTGCCGATTTGCAGGGGCCAAAGATCCGTATCGGCCTGGTAAAAGATGGCGGCATACATTTAATAAATGGTACCCGCATTAACATTACTACCAAAGAGTGCATTGGCGATGACAACCAGATATACATTACCTACGACACCTTTCCGCAGGATGTGCAGGCAAACGAGATCATCCTTTTAGATGACGGTAAGCTACAACTGAAGGTTATTGAAACCAACCGCGTAGATGCCGTAGTTTGCGAAGTGGTGCATGGCGGTATATTAACATCGCGCAAAGGCGTTAACCTGCCAAACACCAAAGTATCTATCCCAAGCTTAACCGCAGAAGACCTTACCAACTTACAATACGCCTTAGAGTGGGACCTGGATTGGATCGGCCTTTCCTTTGTACGTACCGGGCAGGACATCATCGACCTTAAACGCATTATCCGCGAAAGCGGCAAAAGCGCCCGCGTAATTGCGAAAGTTGAAAAACCCGAGGCGATTGATAATATAGACGAGATAATTGCGGCTACTGATGGCGTAATGATTGCCCGTGGCGACCTTGGTGTTGAAATGCCATTAGAAGAAGTGCCTTTATTGCAAAAAATGATTGCCCGCAAATGCCGCGATGCCTCTAAACCGGTTATTGTAGCAACGCAGATGCTGGAAAGCATGATAACCACCCCGCGCCCCACCCGCGCCGAAGTGAACGACGTGGCTAACTCGGTACTGGACGGCGCAGATGCAGTGATGCTGAGCGGCGAAACATCCGTTGGCGAATTCCCGGTTATTGTTATTGAAACCATGGCGAAGATCGTTCGTAACGTGGAAGACCTGGGCTACCCTTTTAACGCTTCCAAAAAAGAAAACCTCGACCCTGCTTCGGCAAATTTCCTGAGCGATAACCTTTGCGGCAGTGCCGTTTACCTTGCCGAGCATACTAAAGCAGTATTTATTGTATCGATGACCACCTAGTGCTACACAGCCTTCGAAGTTTCGAGTTACAGGCCAAAGGCAGGTACGTACATCTTTACATCAAACAAACAGCTCCTGAACGCGCTGAGCCTTGTTTGGGGCGTACGTGCTTTTTACTACGATCAGTTAGAAAGCACCGACCAAACCATTACCGATGTAAACGATATACTGAAAACAGAAAACCTTATCCGCGTTGGCGATGTGGTTATTAATACCGCAGCAGTGCCTATTACCAAGCATGGTAAAACCAATATGCTTAGGGTAAGTGTGGTAGAATAAGTTGGTGAATTTCGGATATCGAATTTTCGATTTCGGATTTCCGCTTGCTACTTGAAGAAATAGAAACAGGGTTATCGTGATGAGCGGTAACCCTGTTTTAGTTTATGTTATTTTATTTCGAATACGGCAGATACCTGGAAGCTGAGCTTGATGGTTTTGAAGTTGATGTTTGAGGAAGATGAATCGCTATTGGCTGAATACCCCTTTACATTTAAGGTGTTTGACATAAGGCTACTGTTCTCGTACTGGGAAGCACCGTTATCTATTTCGGAAATACTAAGCACGCTGCCTAACTTTTCGCCTACGCTATTTAACAGGTATTCTGCTTTATCACGTGCCGCTAAAAGAGCCATTATCTTCAATTCCTTTTTTACGGTGGTCATTTTTGAGTAGTCGTAATCGTTTATCTCCGTGGATTCTACTCCTTTCGGATCCAGTTTGCCGAGTATCTGGTTGTACTTGGTTAGCTCCTTAAACTTAATACCGTATTGCTTGCTGGCTAAAAAATTGTGGTTTTTCTTCTTTTCTTCCCAGTTGTAAGCAGAAAGGTCATTTATGGTAAGGTCTTCTTTTTTGATCCCTGCATCATCCACTGCTTTTTGCAATTGGGCTTCCAGTTGCGCAATGCTTATTTTTTTCTTGTCTTTATTAAAGTATTCTTTTAAGGATATGCTTACCTTGATGATATCAGGCGTAACCTCCTGCTCGGCTATGCCGCTTACTTCAATTTTACGGCGCAAGTCTGCGTTTTGTGCCGATGCGCCGAGGGTGGATGCCGCAAGGGCCGCTATTACCAGTAGTTTTTTCATGATGTTGGGTTTATGAGGTTAAAGGCAGCAATATAGGGGATATTGTTCGGAAAGCGTGGCAATCGTAGGCAGTGTCAGCCGATTCATATGGCTGCTCTGCTTGCCGATGATTGCCGCGCTTCGCTCGCAACGACGTAATCGGATAAAACTAAAAAAGCGACTGATGCCGCTTTTTAGTTTATGATGTTTCTACTAATCCCTACTTCGTCTTCTCTGCGTAACTCTTCGGATCAAGCGCGGCGGGCGACCAGCTTTGGAAAAACTCCAGCACTTTGGTGTTGCTGTAGCCTTTGCCCTCTTCCAGGTAACCTGAGTTTTGGGTATGCAGGCGGTTGCCTTTATCATCCAGTATAATAAATACGGGGAAGCCAAAACGCTGCGGGTAGCCCAATTCGGCAAGCAGTTTTTCGTTCATGTTCTCTTTGCTGTAGTTTACATGCACTACTTCGTAGTTGTTGTTCAAATAGGTATTGAGCGAATCGGTAGAGGTAACCAGTTTATTGAACCGGAGGCACCAGCTGCACCAGTTACCGCCAATTTGCAGCATCACATTCTTATGCTCCACAGCAGCTTTCTTTACAGCAGCTGCTATCTCCGCCTTCGCATTAGCTTCGGGATGGTATAGGGTTGGCGTTGTTTGGGCATTAGCCGTTGTAACAAGGGCTATGATGGCGGCAATTAAAAGCAGTTTTTTCATGGGGATGTGTATTAAAAGCCAATATAGGAATTTATGGCGAGAGATAAGGGGCTGGCGATTGGGGGTTGGTTAAATACGTGTAAATTTTCGGCGGCACATACTTTAACCACCACGTCATTGCGAGTATCCACCAGGGGGACCCTGAAAAAAATGGTTATGACGTGTGAAAATAAGAATGTTAACTGTTAATGACTTACAATTATGTCATTCCGAGGGAAGCGCAGCGACGAGGAATCTTGTTAGTAATGCAAAGCAGGCATGCAAAGTGGTAAGCCTTGCATAAACAACAAGATTCGTTCCTCGGTTCGGAATGACAAGATTATCAATAACTTATGATCACGTCATTATAAGGTACGAAGCAATCTCCCTGCAAGCAGAGCGGCTTTGCAAATCCGCATGTCCAACGTAGAGATTGCTTCGTACCTCGCAATGACGATGGGGCTATAAAGCACGAAAAGCGGCTGCCGCCGCTTTTCGTGCTTTATACTTGTTATATTATTTGTTCGGACTTTCCGAGTTCCGACTAACTCAATCCTCCACCATCTCGCTATTCGGGCTGCTTTCTTCAACTGCTTCGTGTTTGAAGTAGCGTTTTTGGTTAAGCAGGATGAGGATAACGCCTACCGATATGGCCGAATCTGCAAGGTTAAATATCGGGCGGAAGAAGATAAATTCCTGGCTGCCCCAAACAGGTACCCATGCCGGGAAATGCCCGGTTATTAAGGGGAAGTAAAACATATCAACCACCCGGCCGTGGAATAATGGTGCATAACCGTATACGACACCGTAGAAGGTAGAATCGATAATATTACCCACCGCACCGGCCAGTATCAGCGCTACCATCATAATTAACCCACGGTGGTGTTTGTGCTTAATAAGATGTACCAGCCCGTAGCCAATACCACAAACCGCAACAATACGGAATAACGTTAGCGCCAGTTTGCCCATCTCGCCGCCCAACTCCATGCCAAAGGCCATGCCGTTGTTCTCGATGTAGCGAAGCATCCCCCGGTCGCCCAGGAAGTGTATCTCTTCGCCCAGGAGCATATGCTTCCTCACCCAGATCTTAATGATCTGGTCGAGCAGGACGATAAATGCAGCGGTTAAGAAGGGTTTTGTATAAGCTGCCTTCATTTATTGCTTTAATTTTGCTTCCATAGTAAGCGTTGTATGCGGCACTGCGCGCAAACGCTCTTTAGGGATAAGCTTGCCGGTTTCGCGGCAAATACCGTATGTTTTGTTTTCTATACGTACCAAAGCGGCTTCTAACTGCTCTATAAATTTCTTTTGGCGTGCAGCAAGCTGGTTTATCTGCTCTTTCTCTAAAGTTGCAGAACCATCTTCTAATGTTTTGTAAGTACCGGCCGTATCATCTGTACCGTTTGCATTTGGCGAACTTAATGATGTTGCCAATGCCGCAAGCTCTTCTTTAGAGCTGCGTAGTTTTTCTAAAAGCAGGTCTTTAAATTCTTTTAATTCTGCGTCAGAATATCTTGTTTTTACTGGTTCTTGACTCATGTTAACTTTTACTAATAACTATTAAAATTTCAATTCCATCAATCTCTACTTTATCGCCTTCATTCAGCTGGTTATCAAGCACAAGGCTCTCTGCCAAAATTTCGGCGCAAATATAGGATAAATTATTTTTCACTGCTTCTCCAATGTAGGAGTTGTCGCTAACGCGGACGTTTATCTTATCGGTAACTTCAAATTCTTTCGACTTACGCAGATTCTGTATACGATTTACCAACTCTCTCGATATCCCCTCCTGTTTTAATTCTTCGGTTAGCGTAACATCTAAAGCCACGGTTAGTTTTCCCAAATTTGCAACTTGCCAGCCAGGGACATCTTCAGCGATGATTTCTACATCCGATACCAGTATCGAATACTTGCCATCAAGCACCTCAATAGTGCCTTCGCTTTCCAACTTAGCTATCTCTGCCTGGCCGAATGCGTTAATGGCTGCGGCAACATCTTTCATATCCTTACCTACCTTAGCGCCAAGGGCTTTAAAGTTTGGCTTTATCTTCTTTTTAACAAAACCTTCGGTATCCGTAATGTATTCGATGCTTTTGATATTGGTTTCGGATAGTATCAGGTCTTTCACCTTCTCTACCTGCTCTTTAAAGTTCTTATCCAATATCGGCAGCAATATCTTGCCAAGCGGGCGGCGTACCGGGATCTCTATCTTTTTACGCAGCGATAATACCAGCGATGAGATATCCTGTGCCAGCTGCATGCGTTCTTCCAAAGCAGAATCAACCAGCTCTGCCTGGTACTCGGGGAAGTAGGCCAAATGCACCGATTCAAATTCTTCTTTGCCTGTAACCGAGTTCAGGTCGGTATATAAACGCTCGGCAAAAAATGGCGCAATGGGCGACATCAATTTGCTGATGGTTATTAAACAAGTATAAAGCGTTTGATAAGCAGAAAGTTTATCGTCCGAATTATCCGACCGCCAGAAGCGGCGGCGGCTTAGGCGGATATACCAATTGCTGAAATGCACATCCACAAATTCCTGTATAGCGCGGGCAGCTTTGGTTGGCTCAAAATCGGCATAGTAAGCATCCACCTCTTTGCTTAGGGTATTTAACAGCGAGATGATCCAGCGGTCAATTTCCGGGCGGTCGTTGATAGCTATCTCGGCTTCGCTGTAGGTAAACTTATCTATGTTGGCATACAGCACAAAGAACGAGTAAGTATTATACAACGTACCGAAGAACTTACGGCGAACCTCGTCTAAACCCTCAATATTAAACTTTAGGTTATCCCATGGCGCGGCGTTGCTGATCATGTACCAGCGGGCAGCATCGGCACCGTATTGGTTGATGGTCTCGAACGGATCGATACCATTGCCCAGGCGCTTGCTCATTTTGTTGCCGTTTTTATCAAGCACCAAACCGTTACTGATAACGTTTTTAAACGAGATGCCTTTGTTGCCTACTTCGGCATTTACGGCTTTTATCTCATCGCTGGCTTCGCTTAGCATCACCGCAATGGCATGCAGGGTAAAAAACCAGCCACGGGTTTGGTCAACACCTTCGGCTATAAAATCTGCAGGGTAGGCGGCTTTAAAATCTTCTTTATTCTCGAAAGGGAAATGCCATTGCGCGTACGGCATAGCGCCGCTATCAAACCAAACATCTATCAGGTCGGGCTCGCGCAGCATTTTATTGCCTGCAGCAGAAGTTAATATCACATCGTCCACATAAGGGCGGTGCATATCTTCCAATTTGAAACCGGCAGGCATATGGCCTGCGGCGATAGATTTTTCTATCTCGGCATTCAGTTCGGCTATCGAGCCGATGCATTTTTCCTCGCCGCCGTTCTCCTCGCGCCAGATAGGCAGCGGGGTGCCCCAGTATCGGGAGCGCGAAAGGTTCCAGTCTACCAAATTTTCCAGCCAGTTGCCAAAACGGCCCGTGCCTGTGCTTTCGGGTTTCCAGTTGATGGTTTTGTTCAACTCCACCATTTTATCCTTAACGGCGGTGGTTTTGATGAACCAGCTATCCAGCGGGTAGTACAAAATCGGCTCATCACTACGCCAGGAATGCGGGTAGCTGTGCTCGTATTTTTGTACGTTGAATGCTTTATTTTCTTCTTTCAGCTTTATGGATATCAGTACGTCAGTCGGTTTAAAACCTTCTTCGGCACGTTCTTCGTTGCTATAGTATTCTTCTTTTACGTAACGGCCGGCGTAATCGGTAACTTCTTCCACAAAGCGGCCCTGCTTGTCAACAAGCGGTACATCTTTGCCGTTCTCGTCCTTCACCATTACTGATGGCACGTTGTTTTCCTTACATGCCCTAAAGTCATCCGCACCAAAAACGGAGGCGGTGTGCACAATGCCGGTACCATCCTCGGTAGTAACAAAATCTGCCGGGATAACGCGGAAAGCGTTTTTCTCCAGGTCATCATTGGTTACATAAGGCATCAACTGGTAGTAATGTAAGCCAAGCAACTGGCTGCCTTTTATTTCAGCATCTATACGGTAAGGGATAACCTTATCGCCGCCTTTGTAATCTTCAAAAGAGGCGTTCTCGCCTTCGGCTTTAAAGTATTTTTTTACCAAATCTTTCGCCAATACCACGCACACCGGTGTGTAGGTATATGGGTTAAAGGTGGCTATTTTAACATAGGTGATATTTTCGCCAACGGCCAGTGCGCAGTTTGATGGCAGGGTCCATGGAGTTGTCGTCCAGGCCAGGATGAAAACATCTGTTCCGGTAGGGACACCGGAATACAGGAATTCCGAATCGCCATCGCGTTTTACTTTAAACTGCGCGGTGATGGTGGTATCCTTCACCATTTTGTAGGTACCCGGCTGGTTCAGCTCGTGCGAGCTTAGCCCGGTACCCGATTTTGGCGAGTATGGTTGTACGGTAT
>CBFGNE010000107.1:0-8319 GCA_965649995.1 uncultured Mucilaginibacter sp. | reverse complement strand
ACGGAGGCTATCTTTTAAATAAGAGCTATTTTTAAGCGAGGCGGGTATGGTTACATGCAGCCGGTACCAGCCAAAGCCATTGTAAAATTCGTGCCCCTGTTGCTCCCAGGGTTTACTTACATCGATGGCTTGCCATTGCGCATCATCAAAAGTTGTTGCGCTGTAGGCGGTGCTATCGCCGGCTTTAAACTTCCAGCCGGTGGTAAGCGATACCTGGGCGTTTGCCTTGCCAAAGCAGGCGATAAAAAGTAAAAAGGCTAATATCTTCTTCATCTGATAGGGAATTTGGTTATCTGCTGATAATATCGACAAATTTTACCTGTTCGGGGAACCAAACTGTCATTTCGCCTTTGCCACGGTTTGCCCAGGCATAATATGGGATAGCGGTGAAGATTTTATTTCCGGTACTTACATTTTGTTTTTCGGCATCAACGTTTATCGCCCTTACCTCTGCTTTCAAAATGGTTACGCCATTCAGCAGTTCCGGCTGGTACTCTGTTTTAAACTCTGTATCTTTTGGTATGATGATATTTGAAGTTTTGCCTCCATTATCCTTCCATTCGGCAGCATACATTAAAGGGCCGCGCTGCAAGGCAACCTTACCCGCATCATCGGGCAGTTTTGCGTTAGCAACAACGCGCTGCACATCCATGGGCAGCATCATTTCTACCTTGTCGCCTTTTTTCCATTTTTTGCTGATAACCGCATAGCCATGCTGCACCTGGTAATCAACCGGCTGGCCGTTTAGTTTTATTTCTATTTTTTTGTTGAGGGGTTGCTGATAGGCGTATAGGTCCGACGGCACCGCCTCGTTTTGTGCCCATCCGGGGATACGTATCTTTAAGTTCATCTCCATGGCCGATGCCGGGTTGATGGTAAACGCCAGCCCGCCATCCCAGGGGTAATTATTTTGCTGGGTTATCTGCAGTGCCTTATTATCTACCATAAGGTTTCCGGTACCGCTGATGAACAAGTTCACAAAAACATCCTTACCGTTTTGCGCATAGATATAGCCGGGGATCGAAGGCATCAGCCGCACCACATTGGTAGGGCAGCAAGAGCAAACGAACCAACCCGCACGCTCACGCTCAATATCGGGGTGGCTAAAATGATCCTGTATTTGCATGGCATTGGTATAAAAAAAAGATTTGCCATCCAGCCCAACGCCCGAAATCAGGCCGTTGTACAAAACTTTTTCCAGCACATCGATATACTTAGAATCGCCATGCAGCAAAAACATCCTCTGATTCCAGAAAACGCTGCCAATAGCGGCACAGGTTTCGTTGTATGCGGTGGTGTTTGGCAGTTCGTAATTAGCACCGAAACGTTCGCCGTCGCCAACGGCGCCAATACTGCCCTGCACATACATTTTTTTGCCCACCATATTGTCCCATATTTTATCAATGGCAGCCAGGTATTCTTTATCGCCTGTTAGCGCAGCAACATCCGCCATGCCCGAATACAGGTACATAGCACGTACAGCATGGCCTTCGGCTTCATCCTGGTTTATAACGGGTTTATTATCCTGCCAGTAAATACCGTTTTCCCAAACGTCTTTGCTTTTTTTGTTGTAGGCACGTTTACCGCGTTCGTCAATAAAAAACTTGGCAAGGTCCAGGTATTCCTTCTTGCCGGTGATGCGGTACAGGCGCACCAGACCCATCTCCACAATTTCGTGGCCGGGCGCTACGGCGCGTTTGCCGGGGCCAAAGGTTTCCACCAGCAAATCAGCGTTTTTAAGGGCAATGTTTAAGAAATTGCGTTTGCCTGTTGCCATAAAGTGGGCGGCGGCGCCTTCGTACATGTGGCCGGCGTTGTAAAGTTCGTGGCTGTTCTCATTCTCTTTTACCCAACGCTCGGGGCCTGCCCAGCTGCCAGGGTTTACGGGGTCGATAGTGCGGTAAGTGTATAGGTAGCCATCTTTTTCCTGTGCCTTGCCAACAACGGCAATCAGCGAATCAAGGTATGCATCCAGCTGCTTATCCGGGTGTACCGCTAAAGAGTAGGAAGCACCTTCGATAGTTTTGTAGATATCGGTATCATCAAATGGATAGGTAGTACAAAACTTGCCCTTGCCGTCGGCAGCCATTTCAAAATTCTTTATTCTACCCGTGCTTTTGCAACGGTCGAACGATGCCGGGATAGTTACCGTACGGTTAGTTTCTATCCGCGAAGCCCAAAACTTGTCTGCCAGTTTTACCTGGGTAAAAGCTACGGGCTGTATAGGATAATCCTGTTTTTGTGCGTAGGCAGAAATACTGCTGCAAACCAGCAGCAAAAGGCAAAGCTTTTTCATGGGCGAAGGATTTATTGATTAGCTAAATGTAAAGCTATTCAAAAGTAAATGAAAATTGATTTTAATTTTATTGATTTCTACCTAATTATGGCAAAATATTACCTTGATTAAAATAAATCACTGTCAATTTGCGATAAAATACAACTGAAATTAATTTATTGAATTAATATAGTACTTTGTATTGCATAATACTATATTAAACATATATCTTTGTAGAAACAAAAAATCAATCGCAAAATGAAGACAACAAAAAACACACCACGGAAGGCGGCTTTAGCCTTTGCTTTAATACTCGCAGGCAGTGCGGTAAGCTTTGCGCAGTGCGAGAAACCGGTAAAGCTTATATCATCTATAACTACTTACTTAAATGAAAAAGGCGAAGTAGAACGAACAAAGGATGAGCAAACGGTTATCACCTTATCAAAAACCGAGTTAACCATTACGCCAGGCGACCATATGATGAATGGTAACGTTACCGAGTATACCTGTAACTGGGCTACGCCTTTTAAAGAGGGTAAAACAACCGTTAAAGCATTGCTTACCGATGGCAATAACGACTTGCATGTAACCATCAATATTGAAGGCAAGGGTAGGAAAATTACACTAACCTTTACTGCCGAAGAAATGCCCGATAAAAAAATACAGGTAGTTGCAGATAAGTTTGAATAACCCTTTAATCAATTAAAAAAATGAACTATTTAAAAAAGATCGGATTAGCTTTTGTTTTAGTACTGGCCGGTAGCAGCATCAGCTTTGCACAATGCGATAAACCGATAATGCTGGTATCATCGGCAACAAACTATTATAATGCCAAAGGCGAATTGCAGCGCACTAAGGATGAGGAAAGCATCATTACCCTAACCAAAACCGAAATAATTATTGCGCCGGGCAACGAAGAACACAAAATGACCGGCACGATAAAAACCTACGCGTGCAACTGGGCAACTCCATATAAAGAAGGGAAAACGGTTGTTACAACAGTATTTACCGATGGTGGCAAAAGCCTGAATGCCACCATAACCATTGAGGGGAAGGCGGGAAAAGTTACCGTAACAATGGAAGCATTAGAAATGCCCGACATGAAGATACAGGTGGTGGCGGACAGGTTTGAATGATAGATAAATGGCGGCGGCAAACTTTTTAGTTGTCGCTGCTTTTATTTATATTTGCTATAAGCACAAATCAAGATGGTGATTACAATTAATAAAAATTCAAAAGCAGAGGATATAGATAAACAACTTAAAAAGTTGCAGAAATCTAAAAAGAAAAGCCTGAGTAGTTTTTATGGAAAGCTAAAGGGTGCTTTCGGTGATGGGATAGCATATCAAAAAAAGCTAAGAGATGAATGGGATTAACTACCTCGTTGATACTAACTGCTTTATTTACTTGCTTGATGAAAACCCAATAATTTTACCTTTTCTGAATGATGGCTGGGCATTTTCTTACATTACCGAAATAGAACTATTGAGTAAAAAGGGAATGAGCAATCATGAAGACCATGTTATAAGAGAAATGTTGGCTTCATGTTTAAAAATAAGCCATTCTCAAATTTTGACGGACATTGTTATCGACTTGAAAAGGAAGTACAAAATTAAACTTCCTGATGCCATTATAGCCGCTTCGGCTAAACTACTTCAAATACCCTTGATTACAGTAGACAAAGATTTCGCTGATATTTCTGACATTGATTGCATCCTTTTAGATTTTGCGTAGGTAAATGATAACATGGAATACCAGTATCTATTAACAACAGATTAAATTTTTTATTCCGCTATTGTTTTTTTGAGAAAAGCCCTACATTTATTTATTCAAAACAAAACTGATTATGAAAAGAAAGATTACGATCACGGCCTTATTATCCTGCTGCTTTATGATAGCTATGGCAGCATTTGCCGACTTGAGTGGTAAATGGGTTGGTACCCTCAACACACCCGATGGCCAGGCGCTGGATATTACCTACACTTTTAAAGTAGACGGCGAAAAACTAACCGGCACAGCAACATCGCCAGCCGGCGACGTTACTGTTGACGATGGCAAAATAAAAGGCGACGATTTCACCTTCAAAGTGAATGTAAATGGTACCGATTATCCGCACAGCGGCAAAGTATATGCCGATTCTGTTGCTATGAACATTGATTTTGGCGGCAACAATGCGCATTTCGTTTTAAAACACGCAAAGTAATTATAAACCTGAAACCGATAGAACCCTGCCCGCAACGGCGGGGTTTTTGTTTAATTATAATTTCTTCCATAGCGATGGGTTTCAAACTAAGAGTGTTCGAAACATGCGGTCATGTCCGCATCGCGAGTTAACTCACCCCCCCCTCTCTGCTGCGCAAGGAAGGGGAGACATTGGGGTTATTTATTTTTTCTTAACCCTCTTTTTCGCAGAAAGAGAGGGTCGACAAGCGATAGCGATGTCGGGGTGAGTCAATATGCGGGCGACAAGAAACGATTTGAAAGGTTTCGAACGCTCAAGGTATTCAAACCCATCGCTATAACGGCAATCGTTTGCACGGCTTAAAGCGATTTTTTGATCCGCCATTTCCACTTCCAGCGCCCAATCCCTACCTTTGCAGCAATGCTGCAACGTATAACCGCATATTTGCTAATTGTTTCGCTGGTAACGGTGAATTTTGCGCGGGTGTTTGTTTATGCCGGATTTGAGCTTAACCGCAATTACATTGCCACCAAGCTTTGCGAAAACCGCAATAAGCCCTGGATGCATTGTAACGGCAAGTGCTACTTTATGAAAAAGATAAAGCAAGCCGAAGACAATAAAGCGGCCGGCGAACGCAACGCGCAAAAAAACCTTTTCCAGGAAGCGGGATTTAACGAGCCTGAGCAAATTAAATTCCACTCCGTTTTGTTGGCGGTAATAGCAAGCCCCGAGCCTCCTGTTAACCTGCCAACCCAAACCCGCTCCATCTTTCAGCCTCCGCGGCTTTCATAGATCCTGTTTAATTTTTCGATACAGTTTTAACGATGGCATCTGCCGTGGTTAAGTTCTCGTGCATTTTAATTTTTGCATGCGCCTGTATATTTTTCAACGCCGCTGGCTATTGCCAGGGGGCGAACCTGATATGTATTTATGAAACCATTTTCCCTATTATACTTTCTATTTTCATTTCTTTCGGCAATAGCCCTTGGCCAAACTAAATTTAGCGGTACCGTTACCGATGCACGCACGCATGAGCCGCTTGCTGGTGTAGCCGTATGCAATGCTGATGACCTTAACCAACTTAAAGGCCTGGTCCATACCGATGCCAAAGGCAGGTTCACCATCAACGCCGATGGTATCAAAACCTTGCGTTTCAGCATTGTGGGTTATAACGCGCAATTGTATACAGTAAATAACAATGCCACTTCAATTGCAATAGTGCTGGAGCCATCCACTATCGATCTGCAACAGGTAGTGGTATCTGCCAGCCGCGAGCGGCAAGCCAGGCAAAATGCGCCAACCGCCATCAGCAAAATCAACAGTACCCAAATACACGATACCAAAGCTACCGCCCTTTACCAGTTACTGAACAAAGCCCCCGGCGTTTACATGGTTGATTTGGGTAACGAACAGCACACCATGGCCATCCGCCAGCCTATTACTTATAACGCCTTGTATTTATATATGGAAGACGGGCTGCCCATCCGCCCTACAGGCATATTCAACCATAACTCGCTTTACGAGATCAATATGAGCGGCGTACGCGATATCGAAGTAATAAAAGGCCCGGCATCCTCACTTTATGGCAGTAATGCCATTGGCGGGGCGGTAAACTTTATTACGCAGGGCGCGCCTGCGGGTTATGCAGGGAACATATCGTTGCAGGGCGATAACTACCATTACCGCCGGGTTGATGCCGATGGTGGTTTCAGCGCGGGCAAGTTTGGCCTATACGCAGGCGGCTATATCGCTCATCAAAAAAACAGCTGGCAGGATTATTCTGATTTCGACAAGTATTCCGCCAACATCAAAACCACTTATGATTTTGATAATGCAACCCGCTTAACGGCCGCTGCCACTTACAACAACCTCGATACACAAACACCCGGCAGCCTGGATAGCGCACATTTTTACAGCCGCAGCTACGGCGCCAACCAGCGCTTTACCTACCGCAAAGTAGAGGCATTTAGGGCGAACGTCCGGCTGGAGCATTCCTGGAGCGAAAAGAGTAATACCTTCCTCACCCTGTTCTACCGCAATAACTCCACCGCGCAATTGCCGAGCTATTTTATATCAGATGTAAGGGATAATGCAGGCACTTACTTAAGTTCTAACGGACAGCAAAACGACCAAAGCTTTCATAGTTTTGGCCTGCTGGCGCAGCACCGTACCGATTTCAATTTCCTGCATTCGCGATTGATAGCAGGCGTTTACCTGGATAACAGCCCAAGCAGCTATTACGCCAAATATTTGGAGATACAAAAGGATGTGGTTAACAACTATTACACCGGCTACACCAACACGGGCAGGTTTATTGATGATTACCGCATCAAACTCTTCAACACTGCGGTCTATACACAGTACGAAATTAAACCTGTTGATGCCCTGCGCATCGTGATGGGGCTGCGGTACGACCGGATCCACTACAATTTCAGCAATAACATCCCGGCAGGCAATACCAAATACAAACAGCAGGAAACAAACGATTTTAATATTGTAGCGCCCAAATTGGGGCTTACTTATAACTTCGGCAACAACAAAGGTTTTTATGCCAACTACAGCGTAGGTTTCCAGCCGCCCGAGACAGGCGACCTGTACAGTTCGCGCCAGCAAGTGCAGCTAAAGCAAGCTACTTTTAATAATTACGAAGCTGGCGGCTGGCTTGCCCTATTGGATAAGAAGATGTATTTGGAAGTAACGCTTTACGACCTGGAAGGCCGCAACGAGATCATTAACCAGCTACTGCCTGATAATACCACGCAAAACCAAAATGCCGGTGCTACACGCCATAGGGGTATCGAGTATTCGGTAGCTTACGCCCCCGCCAAAGCGGTAAGTTTTCGGTTTAGCGGCACCAATGCCAGGCACACCTATGTAGACTACAGCGAGGTTACCACCAACTACGTTACGGGTACAAACACCGTTACCAGCTACAATGGCAAACGCATGAACAATGCCCCCGCATGGATTGCCAATTCCGAAATAACTTACAAACCCGCTTATGCCGATGGCTTGCGACTCTCTGTCGAGTGGCAGCACATCAACCAATACTTTACCAACCCGGCCAATACTAAAACCTATTCGGGTTATAATATTTTTAATGTGAGGCTGGGCTACGATATGAAAGCAGGCGCGTTAAAAGGTGCAGGCATCTGGCTAAATGCGCTCAACATTACCAATAAACTTTACGCCACCACGGTAACCAGCAACCAGTATGGCGATACCTATAACGCCGCCCCGCCCCGCATTTTTACCCTGGGTATTAGTTACGCTATAACAAAACATTAACATGGCAACCGCAAAACAAAATTTTTATAAATGGCACCGCATCCTCGGTTTAACCGCCCTGGTGCCGGTAATATGCTGGACGCTGAGCGGATTATCCCATCCCTTCATGTCCAACTGGTTTAGGCCAACCATTGCACAGGAAGTATTTACGCCTTTGCCGCAAAGCCAACTCAAGCCGGGCATTTCTTTAAAAGATGTACTGATGAAAAATGGGATAAGCCAATTCCGCAATTTTGGGCTCATTGGTTTGGAGGGGCAAAGCTTTTACCAGGTAATGGATAAGGATAGCAGCGTCGGCTACTATTCGGCCAATAACGGGGAACTGCTGAAAGATGGTGACCAAACTTATGCCAAATACCTGGCCCGGTATTTTACGCAGGATACGGTATCGAACATCGCGAGTGTTACCCTGCAAAAAAAATTCGACGGGCATTACCAGCCCATTAACCACCTGCTGCCGGTTTGGAAAGTAAGCTTCGACAGGCCCGGCGGTATGGATGTTTACATTGAAACCATGCAAAGCCGCATGGGTACTTTCAATAACAATACCCGCAATGCCATGCTGGTATTTTTT
>CBFGNE010000106.1:0-8336 GCA_965649995.1 uncultured Mucilaginibacter sp. | reverse complement strand
GACCTGGAGGACCTATTTTAACTTATGGCAGGCAAAAAGATCACCAACAGCTCCGGCATCGAGGTGAAGGAGGTGTATACCCAGCCTTCGGGCATGGACGAATTACCCGGCGAGTTCCCCTACACCCGCGGCATTCAAAAGGATATGTACCGCGGCAAACCCTGGACCATGCGCCAGTATGCCGGTTTTTCTACCGCCGAAGAAAGCAACAAGCGTTACCATTATTTATTAAGCCAGGGTACCATGGGGCTTTCGGTAGCTTTCGACCTGCCGACGCAGATTGGCTATGACAGCGACCACGAACTCGCCGAAGGCGAAGTAGGAAAAGTTGGCGTTGCCATTGATTCTCTAAAAGATATGGAGGCTTTATTTGATGGCATCCGGTTACAGGATATCACCACCTCCATGACGATCAACGCTACTGCAGCTATCCTGCTGGCCATGTATATCGCGCTGGCAAAAAAACAAGGCGCAGATCTGAAGCAGATATCGGGCACCATACAAAACGACATATTGAAGGAGTACGCGGCAAGGGGCACGTATATTTATCCACCCACGCCGTCGATGCGCCTCATTACCGACATTTTTGAATATTGCAGTAAAGAAGTGCCTAAGTGGAACACCATATCTATATCAGGCTACCACATCCGCGAGGCGGGCTCAACCGCAGTGCAGGAATTGGCTTTTACCCTTGCCAACGGCAAAACCTATTTAAAGGCCGCGCTTGATAAAGGTTTAGATATTAACGTGTTTGCCAAACGGCTGTCCTTCTTTTTCAATTGCCACAACAATTTTTTTGAAGAGATCGCAAAATTCAGGGCGGCAAGGCGTATGTGGGCGCACATTACAAAGGAATTGGGGGCAACCGACCCTGGCGCACAAAAACTGCGCTTCCACACCCAAACCGGCGGCTCCACACTTACCGCACAGCAGCCTATGAACAATATTGTACGGGTAGGCATGCAAGCTATGGCGGCCGTACTCGGCGGAACACAATCGTTACATACCAACGGTTACGACGAAGCCTTATCGCTGCCCACCGAGGCGGCGGCTAAAATAGCGCTCCGCACCCAGCAGATCATCGCCTTTGAAAGCGGCGTTACCGATACCGTTGACCCATTGGCCGGTTCGTATTTTGTTGAAGCTTTAACTAATGAGATAGAAGCCGCTGCACAGCTATACATTGATAAAATAGATGCGATGGGCGGATCGGTAAAAGCCATCGAAAACGACTACATGCAACAGGAAATTGCGGCGGCGGCCTACCAGTACCAAACCGATATTGAAAGCTGCGAACGTGTGCTGGTTGGCGTAAATAAATTTATTCAACCTGAGGCTGTGGCAGATAATGTTTTTCGTATAAATGATTCTATCCGCCTCAAACAAACAGAGCAATTAATGCGTTTAAGAGAACAAAGAAATAATGTTGAAGTAAGCCTGGCCTTGCAAAACTTAGCAAGCGCCGCCCAGGGCCCCGAAAACCTTATGCCTTACATTTTAACCGCTGTAGAAAGCTACGCCTCCTTAGGCGAAATAGCAGATACGCTCCGCGAAATTTTCGGGGAATATTGAGAGAAGGAAGACGGTTAGAATTTAAAAATAATTTTAGACAAAATTGAGGTAAGGCAAGCCTAATGTTTTCCACAACAGGGAAAATAGAATTGCTGTTTAAACTTTCAAAACTGCGTTTATGGCGCGTACGGGCATATATTGAGTGCACGCATGCGAAAGATAGCATTTTGATTGAATTACGCGTTAAAAAATGATGAATTTTGAATAAATATATTTCGGAAAATTTGTTGAAAAGTATTTTTTAATCCGCTTTTTTTATGAATATTCGATGTTCCGAAACGGCCGAAAAAGTTGCTTGCTGGGACGTTGAAAATCAAAGAATTACTGAATCTACTATGGAAAAAACTTGTACTACCGTTTGGAATAGCTGCTTGCAGATCATCAAAGACAACATACCGGCCCAGAGCTTTAAAACCTGGTTTGAGCCGATAAAAGCCTTGCGGATGGAAGGAAGCGTGCTTACCATACAGGTACCAAGTTTATTTTTTTACGAATGGCTGGAAGAGCACTATGTTGGGCTGCTGCGTAAGACGATAAAGAAGCAACTGGGAGACGAAGGACGGCTGGAGTACAACATTGTGGTGGAGCAATCTACCAGCAAGCCGTACACCACTAATATGCCATCCAACGGAAACGGCGCCGAATCGAAAAACCAATCGATGCCAATACCCATTTCCATTAACAAGGATATTAAAAATCCTTTTGTTATACCGGGATTGAAGAAATTGAATGTAGACCCCCAGCTTAACCGCAACTACACCTTCGAAAACTTTGTTGAAGGCGATTGTAACCGCCTGGCCCGTTCCGCCGGGTATGCGGTTGCTGCCAAACCGGGTGGTACCTCATTTAACCCTTTAATGATATACGGTGGCGTAGGTTTGGGCAAAACCCACCTTGCACAGGCTATCGGTAACGAAATAAAACGCGCACTGCCCGATAAGCTGGTGCTTTACGTAAGCTGCGAAAAGTTTACCCAGCAGTTTGTTGATGCCCTTAAACACAATAACATAAACGATTTTGTGAATTTTTACCAGGCGATAGACGTACTCATTATGGATGATGTACACAACTTTGCCGGTAAAGAAAAAACACAGGATTTCTTCTTCCACATATTTAACCACCTACACCAAAGCGGCAAACAACTGATCATCACATCAGACAAAGCCCCTAAGGACCTGGCGGGCTTAGAAGAGCGTTTGCTGTCTCGTTTCAAATGGGGCCTATCCGCCGATTTGCAGATACCCGACTTGGAAACCCGCATGGCCATCCTTAAAAACAAAATTTACCAGGACGGTATCGAACTTTCAAATGATGTAGTGGAATACGTTGCACACAATATTGATAACAATGTGCGCGAACTGGAAGGCGCAATGGTATCCTTACTGGCGCAATCAACCCTTAACCGTAAGGAGATAGATTTGAACCTGGCCAAGCAAATGCTAAAGAATTTTGTAAAAAATTCGGCCAAAGAAATTTCGATGGAATACATTCAAAGCTTGGTTTGCGAGTATTTTGAAGTGCCTATAGAGATGGTGAAATCGCAAACCCGCAAGCGCGAAATTGTACAGGCCCGCCAGATCTCGATGTACCTGGCCAAGGCGCATACCAAAAGTTCACTAAAATCAATCGGTAACTTTTTCGGCGGCCGCGACCACTCAACCGTTATCTATGCCTGCCAAACCGTTGAAGATTTAATTGATACCGATAAAAAATTCAAGGGCTACGTAGCTGATATACAGAAGAAATTGAAAATGTCTTAATCGGCACATAAGAAATATTGGAAGCCCCGCGGATGCGGGGCTTTTTTTGTGGCTCGAATTTCTAAGGGCACGGTTGTGGCAAAACAAAAACTTTTATCTAATTTGCATCATCCAACCATACATTATGAAAAAGCTATTCATCCTCCTCGCTATTGCATGTTTCTCCACCCCTGCCTTTTGCCAAACCGATAAAGAAGACATCAAAAAAGCCATTAACACCATGTTCGATGCGATGCGCAAGGGCGACAGCACCATGCTGAAATCAGTTTTTGCGGATGGGCTGGCTTTCCAGGGTATTCACAACAAACCCGACGGAACAGTTGTTTTAGAGAATGAAAAACCCGATGGTTTTATAAAAGCGGTAGGCACTCCACATAAAGAAGTATGGGACGAGCGCATCACCTATGGTGATATAAAAGTGGACGGTCCATTGGCCAGTGTGTGGACACCTTATAAATTTTACCTGGGGCAAAAGTTTAGCCATTGCGGGATAAACTTCTTCCAGTTGATGAAAGCCGCCACCGGTTGGAAGATCGTTTACATTATTGATACCCGAAGGAAAGATAATTGCCCGGAGTAAACCTGTAACACATCTTCTTGTCGGTATGAGCTTGTCGAAGACTTTTGAACTATGCATATCTGTTAGTCGCTCTACCGGCTTACAGTGACAATCCTGTAGATTTTTCTTGTCTCTTGATTCTTATCTCTTGTCTCTCTTTCCTCCTCTCCCTTTGTAACATTTTAATTATCAGCGCTAAAGAGGGTTACTATTTGCCGATGATTGGTATCAATACTTAATAGTAAGGAAAACCAAACTCCTACCTTATAGATTCAATTTTAGAGAGATTTTAATATCCCTGTTCACAGGTATTGCTTATAGCCGCCGGTACATCAACAAGGGGCTTTCTTTGTTTATGTAAACATTTGATTGCCAAATGTTTATATAAAATTAAAAGTCAAAAAAAAGGGTTACTATTTCATGATCCTGGTATCAATACTAAACCAATAAATCATCATGAAAACAAAAATATTAATTGTGCTGGCAGCCGCGGCTTTGCTGGCCGGCTGTAAAGGGAAAAACTATGAGTATGCCAACAACGATAAAAGCGCCGCCACGGCAGACACAGTTGGCATAGCCGCAGATACCACCATTGCAGAAGCTGCCAAATTGGTAAAAACTGCCGACATGGCCTTTAAGGTAAAAAACGTACAAAAAACCGGCGACTCTATTTCGGCCCTTACCAACAGGTATGGCGGCATGGTAATGCACCACCAAATGCATTCGAACATTGTAAACAGCCAGGATATCCGCGTCAGCGACGACTCGGTGATGCATGTTTCGGCCTTTAGCACCGGGGCTGATATGACCGTTAGGGTGCCTTCAGAAAAACTGGAAGATTTTATGGTGAAAATAAGCCACATGGGTATGTACATTACCTCGCGCCAGATGGATATTGCGGATAGATCGCTCGATTACCTTTCGGAGAAAATGAAATTAAACAACCGCAGAGAACTGGTCGCGCAGCAAAAAAGTGGCAAAATAACTATCAAAGACCCCAATGCTGTTTTGTGGTTGAAGGATGACCTGGTTGATGGCCAGATAAATAACCAGCGGATTGATGCCGCCGTAAAATACAGCAACATCAGCCTTAGTTATTATCAGAGCAATACCATTGTTAAGGAAATGGTTGCTAATGACGACCCATCGAGCTATCAGCTGCCCTTCTTTAAACGCCTAAGCATGGCCCTCGTAAACGGCTGGCTAATGTTTACCGAACTGATACTTGGGCTTGCTAATTTGTGGGTATTTATTTTGGCGGGTTTTGGTTTGTGGGTGGCTTATAGACTTTATAGGAAGAAGTATGCGGCAACGCCGCAGGCCACAACAGCAGTATAGTCGCCGAGCGTGCAGCTCAGGGGGTACTTTTCCACTGCGTCATTGCGAGGCACGAAGCAATCTCCCGGCAAGCAGGGCTGACTTGCAGAGCGGCTTGTCCAACGTAGAGATTGCTTCGTACCTCGCAATGACGTGTTGGTTAAAAAGGGAAGCCCGGTTATAGCCGGGCTTCCCTTTTTAACTTTTCTTTCTTGTCTCTTGGTTCTTAAAGTCCTGCTTCTAAAACACCTACTCCACCAGCTTTTTATACCTTATCCTCTTAGGCGCTACATCACCCAAACGTTTCTTGCGGTTCTCTTCATAATCGCTGTAGTTACCTTCAAAGAAGTACACCTGCGAGTTGCCTTCAAATGCCAGGATGTGGGTGCAGATCCTATCCAGGAACCACCTGTCGTGGCTGATGACTACCGCGCAGCCGCCAAAGTTTTCCAGGGCTTCCTCTAAAGAACGTAATGTATTAACGTCGATATCGTTGGTTGGCTCATCCAGCAGCAATACGTTGGAGCCTTTTTTAAGTGTGATGGATAAATGCACCCGGTTACGCTCACCGCCCGATAGTACACCAACTTTTTTCTGCTGATCGGCACCGTTAAAGTTAAAGCGCGATACGTAAGCACGGGAGTTGAGCGGGCGGTTCCCTACCATAATGGTTTCCAAACCGCCGGTTACGTTTTCCCAAACAGATTTATTTGGGTCCAGGTCATCATGCATCTGGTCAACATAACCAAGAGCTACCGTTTCGCCTACGCGGAAAGTACCGGCATCCGGTTGGTCCTGCCCGGTTATTAAACGGAACAGCGTGGTTTTACCTGCACCGTTGGGGCCGATGATACCTACGATACCCGCAGGGGGTAGCGAGAAGGTCAAATTCTCAAACAATACCTTATCGCCATAAGCTTTGGTAACATTGTTGGCCTCGATAACGATATTACCCAAACGCGGGCCCGGCGGGATAAACAGCTCCAGCTTTTCTTCCCTGTCCTTTGTTTCTTCCGATGCTAATTTGTCATAGTTGGATAAACGCGCTTTGGATTTAGCGTGGCGGCCCTTCGCCCCCATACGCACCCATTCCAGCTCGCGCTCCAAAATCTTCTGGCGTTTGCTTTCGCCTTTTTCTTCCTGGGCAAGGCGTTTCGATTTTTGATCGAGCCATGATGAATAATTCCCTTTCCATGGTAAACCTTCGCCGCGGTCGAGCTCCAATATCCAGCCGGCAACGTTATCCAGGAAGTACCTGTCGTGCGTTACGGCTATTACGGTGCCTTTATATTGCTTAAGGTGTTGCTCCAGCCAGTCGATAGATTCTGCGTCTAAGTGGTTGGTTGGCTCATCCAGCAATAAAACATCCGGTTCCTGCAGCAGCAAGCGGCACAAAGCCACGCGGCGGCGCTCACCACCCGATAGTACCGAGATCTTGGCATCCGGATCGGGGCAGCGCAGGGCATCCATGGCGCGCTCCAGCTTTACATCCAGTTCCCAGGCGTTTACCGCGTCTATCTGGTCCTGCAGTTCGCCCTGGCGGCTCATCAGCTTATCCATTTTATCGGCATCGCTATAGTATTCTTCCAGTCCGAATTTCTCGTTGATATCTTCGTATTCTTTAAGCAGTGCGGTGGTTGCAGCAACGCCTTCCTCCACAATTTCTTTTACGGTTTTGTTGGGGTCGAGCTCCGGCTCCTGGCTAAGGTAACCCACGGTATAGCCCGGTGAAAATACCACCTCGCCAATGTTTGTTTTATCGATACCTGCAATGATCTTGAGCAAGCTTGATTTACCCGACCCGTTTAAACCGATAACGCCAATTTTGGCACCGTAAAAAAACGACAGGTAAATGTTTTTGAGCACTGTTTTTTGCGGGGGATAAACTTTGCTTACCCCTGCCATAGAAAATATGATCTTCTCGTCAGCCATTTTATACAGAAATTGGTTTATGATGTATGAGGTTCCAAATATCTCGTAAATAAGGTTTGCAGCAAAATTAATGTGGAGGGAAAATGAATTTTATGCGCATCTAACTATTCAGCCGCACATTTGTAATTAATACAAAATGCTTATCTTTATATTATGACTACGATGACACTGCAAGTTCCTGAAAAATTGGAAAAGGAACACGATGATACCGTGCGGTTCCTGGCGGCAAAGTTATACGAAGCTGATAAACTCACTCTGGGGCAAGCTGCCGAAATGTGTAACATGAAAAAATGGGATTTCGCCGAGATCCTCATCAACTTTGGCGTGCATTACCTCGACCCGAGTGTTGAGGCTGATTTGGAAAATGGCTAAATCCACAGTTGTTATCACCGATACCAGTTGTTTTATCATTTTAGAAAAGCTGGAATTATTGCATGTGCTACCCGCACTATTTGATCATATTGTAACCACACCAGAGGTAGCGTATGAATACGGTTATCCACTACCTGAGTGGGTTAACGTTAGGGCAGTGCAAAACAAATCTTTACAAGCATCCTTAACAAAAACGGTAGACCCCGGAGAGGCAAGTGCTATTGCTTTAGCTGCTGAGATACATTGCGATTATCTATTAACCGACGATAAAGCGGCAAGACGGCTTGCCGAAGAAAGGGGCATTCATGTAAAAGGTTCGGGCGGGATTTTATCCTACGCTAAAAAGCAAGGTAAAATTTCATTTCTTCGCCCCTATTTAGAGAAAATGCAGTCAACAAATTTTAGGATTTCTCAAAAATTGATTGATATCTTGCTAAAAGATGCCGGCGAGTAGCATTACTTATTGTAATTTTTCATGTTAAATTCACCCAATAACTTGTATATTACAATGCAAATCATTTGGTTTGCTTTTGTGTAGGCGCAGTACGTGGGGCAGAAAGCCCACATGCCTTATTGTCATACCGGGGATGACTATTTGCCCTGCAAAAATTAAAAAGCCGGGATTGCCGGCATTGCTTTAAACTAATTCGTCAAAAACTCATCTCACCATTAAGTTTTTGCCGTATTTATAGTAATAATCAGGCGGTTCTCAGGTTAAAAAAAACAAAAGGCAGGTTTATGCTATTCCTTTTAAACAGGCGGCATATCATCCAATTGTCTGTTTAACATTGAGGGAAAAAACTGGCAACATTGTTGATAAATGT
>CBFGNE010000105.1:0-8350 GCA_965649995.1 uncultured Mucilaginibacter sp. | reverse complement strand
TCGGCAACCAGTATTACAGCCCTTGTTGCCAGGGGCTCCAGCGGTGCGGTTACAGTTACCACCCCGGGCGGAACTGCCAGCCTTGCCGGGTACGTTTATAAACCGGCAGTGCCAACTATCGCTTCTTTTACCCCGGCATCAGCCGGGCCGCTTGAAAGCATTAAGATCATCGGCACCGATTTTACGGAAGTTACATACGTAAGGTTTGGGGGTGTAAATGCAACATCCTTTACCGTAGTGTCCCCAACCATTATAACCGCGTATGCAGGTAGCGGATTAAGTGGGGATGTTACCGTTACAACCCCCGGCGGTACCGCCCGCCTTGCAGGGTTTACATTTAAACCCGCAGTGCCAACTATTACTTCTTTTACCCCAACATCAACCGGCCCTTTAACAACGGTTATGATCACCGGTACTAACTTTACAGCAGTAACAAAAGTGAGCTTTGGAGGAGAAGATGCTGCATCCTTCGGCGTAAACTCGGCAACCAGTATTACAGCGCTTGTTGCCAGGGGCTCCAGCGGTGCGGTTACAGTTACAACTCCCGGGGGTACAGCCAGTCTTGCGGGGTACGTTTATAAGCCGGCGGTGCCCACTATTGCTTCCTTTACCCCAACAACGGCAGGCCCGGCGGAAACAGTTAAGATTATTGGTACCGATTTTACGGAGGTTACAAACGTTAAGTTTGGCGGCGTAGATGCAATATCCTTCAAGGTACTTGCGCCAACCATTATCACCGCAGTAGTGGGTAACGGGGCAGACGGCAATGTTACTGTTGTAACCAATGGCGGTACTGCAAGCCTGGCTGGCTTTGTGTTTAAACCCGCATTGGTAGTGCCCACAATTACAAGCATCTCTCCCGAATCATCTGCATATGGTAGCACCATAAGTATAACCGGTACTAATTTTAGCCTTTCGCCGGGTGTAAATATTGTTTATTTTGGAGCAATAAGGGCTACTGTTTTTAATGTACGAAGTGCGTCACAAATTGATGCTGTGGTGCCGCCCGGCGCAACAAACCAGTCTGTTTCTGTAACAGTAAACGGCTTAACAGCGTATTCGGGCAAAGCCTTTTCGCCTTATTCTAAAGGTAAAATAGCTAAGTTTGATTCCACCTCGTTTAGCCCCAGGGTAAATTTTGCAACCGCTGCACCGCCAACCACAATTGTTACCGCCGATTTGGATGGCGACGGAAAGGCAGATGTAGTTAACCTTAATTATGTGCAATACACTGGTAATACCATTACCGTTAACAGGAATACGAGTACTTACCGTACAATTGCTTTCGGAGAAAAAACGGTTATCAATACGGGTGCGGGTACAACGGCAGCCGTAGCAGGCGATGTGAATGGCGATGGAAAACTCGACCTGGTAGTTAGCCATGGAGACGCACCGTTTGTGGATGGTGTTAAGGACCAGAACTATGCTGCCGTTTACATCAACAACAGTTCGCCTGGCAATATAAATTTTGTTGCTGCCGGCGATTTTAAATCGCTTGGCGCAGCGGATATGATGGTAGTAAAAGATCTCGATGGCGATGGAAAGCCTGAAATTATATTATGGTCAAACGTGGTTGTGATATTAAAAAATGTAAGCAGCGGCGGTACTGTTTCGTTTGCGCCCGCTACATTTATCACTACCGCACAAAGTTCGGAAACCAATATCCTGTTTACCGATATTGATAATGATACCAAGCCCGACCTGGTTTTAACAAAAAATGGAACTCCTAATGGTATGCTATGTATCTTTAAGAACACCAGCACTGGCTCCGCCATTAGTTTTACTTCAATTGGTAGTTATCCGCTTATTGATAATAGTACAGGCCGCGTTGCTGCAGCCGATCTAAACGGCGATGGTAAAACAGATTTCATCGTAACATCAACGGGCAGCAATTCTATTTCAGTTTTTAAAAATATCAGTGCTTCAGCAAGCAGCATAAGCTTTGACACAAGAGTAGACTATCCCACCGGTAAATTCCCTTCGCGAGTGGCCACAACCGATATTAATGGAGATGGCAAACCGGATGTTGTGGTAAGTAATAGTAACTCGCATACGGTTTCTGTGTTTGCTAACACTACTTTACCGGGGCAACCCATCTCGTTAAATCCTAAAATAGATTACCGGACAGATGTGGTTCCGCAATCGGTAGAAATAGCCGACCTCGACCAGGATGGTTTACCCGACCTGATTGTTGGTTACCCGGCGGGAGGCATTAATGGTTTTAGCGTATTGCAAAATAACATGATGAACCTGGGGCCGATAGTGGCAAGCTTTTTCCCCGCAAAGGCAGCTACAGGTGCCACTGTTACCATAAGGGGCGAACATTTTACCAGTACCTCTGGTGTAAGCTTTGGCCAGGCGCCTGCTAAATCGTTTACGGTTGTAAACGATAGTACTATAACTGCGGTGTTAGGATTAGGTGCTTCGGGCAGGGTGCAGGTAACAACGCCATACGGTAGCAACGGGGCACCAAATTTTGAATTTATAGGCGGCGTGCCGCCCACAATTACAGCAGCAACGCCATTAACAGCCGCCAGGGGCGATACGGTGATGATCACCGGCACAAACTTCATTGGCATTAATAGTGTGTCGTTTGGTGGTATATTGGCCGCATCGTTCAAGGTTAATTCGCCAACCAGCATTTTGGCTGAGGTAGGCCCGGGCGCAACGGGCGATATTGTTGTGGCCACTGCAGAAGGGAATGTTAAGCTTGCAGGCTTTGTGTATAATGATAAACCATCCATTACCTCTTTTACGCCAACAACAGCCACGCAAAGTAATAGCGTAACTATCACCGGTAAAAACTTTGCGGGTGCAACGGCAGTAACATTTGGCGGGGTGAAAGCTACCTTTACGGTAAGCTCTGCAACTACCATATACACCACCATTGGTAACGGCGCCAGCGGCGATGTTGTAGTTACCACGCCTGGCGGCACAGCAAAACTTGCGGGTTTTGTATACATATCCAACCCGTTTATAGCAACGTTTACCCCAACCAGCGCAGCAACCGGCCAGGTGGTTACTTTAAAAGGCCACGGGTTTACCGATGTAAATAAGGTTGTTTTTGGCGGTGTTGATGCCGCATCGTTTAAGGTATTGTCTGATACCGTAATCACGGCTGTTGTGGGCGCAGGCGCTACCGGGAAGATAGAAGTTTCTACAACACTTAGTTCTTCCACAGCGGGTACGTTCACCTATATCAGCGGGCCGCTTGTAACCGCGTTTAACCCTGCCATAGGGGGCAATGGCAGCATAGTTGTTATAAAAGGGATAAACTTTGATAATACAGCTGCGGTAACCTTTGGCGGGGTGCCGGCAAAATCCGTTAACGTAACATCGGCTACAGAAATATCGGCGGTGGTAGGCGAGGGTGCTACAGGTAATGTTAGTGTTACCACAACAAAAGGCGCAGGTTCTTTAGGCGGCTTTTACTTTGTGCCGGTACCAATAATTAAAGCCGATGGGCCAATAATTTTTGCAGAGGGCGGTAAAGTAACGCTATCAACCACCAGGCTGGCGCGTGCGCAATATCAATGGTATAGGGGCAGTTTGGCATTGCCCGGGGCAACCGATACCGCTTACGCAGCTACCGAAAGCGGATCGTACTCCGTTAAGGCAACGGTTGAATATTACAGCGTTGCATCGGCGCCTGTAGAAGCCAAAAGTTTATTCTTTTTACCTTCAGCCAATTTTAAAGTTGCTTTACAAAGCTTAACCTGTAAAGACGCTAAGAATGGCACCATCCATATCACGGCGGTAAAAACTTATAATTACAAAGCAACGGTTACGGGCCCGCAAACTGTAAGCACCGGTTTTGTTGGTAACGATTTCACGGCTACAGGCCTGCAGGCAGGCACCTACAATATCTGTATCACCATACCCGACAAGCCGGATTACCAACAATGTTTTTCTGTTGTGGTGGAGGAACCTAAGGACCTGTCGGTTTACATAGCTGTTAACAAAAATTTAAACACCATCACGCTTAACTTGAATGGCAGCGATGCCTACGAAGTCCGTTTAAATGACAAGGTGTTTCATACTACCGATAATTCTTTAACCATCCCGCTAACTGATGGCAGCAACACTTTGGTAGTAAATACAGCAAAGCTGTGCCAGGGTATTTTTCGGCAGATCATTAATATTACGGGCAACCACGCGCCGTACCCTAACCCGTTTATGGATGCTTTGGATGTAAACATTGGCGAAGCAACCGTTAAAACTGCTGTTATCAAAATATTTGATGTATCCAACGGGCGGGCTATGTTATCTAAGATATACAGCAATCAATCGGGTATTGTACGCCTGGATGTGAGCGGTTTTAAAAGCGGCGTATACTCAGTACATTTAACGCTGGATAACAGGCAGTCGGTTTATAAAATAATAAAGAAATGAGGCAACTGATATACATATCATTAATAGCATTTGTGCTGGTGGGTTGCATTAAGGAAGCAGCCGTACCGCCGCCGGGCCGCACCAGGCTGATTTTCCCGGAAGCTAATGCCCTGTGCACCTCGGGAACTATCATTAGCGATACAGAAAGTAAGTTAACCTTTAAGTGGACCGCAGCCCAAAATGCCGACGGTTACGACATGATTGTAAAAAACCTGCTTACCGGCGAATTGGAAACTTACTCCACTGACAAAAACGAGTACGAGGCCAGCCTGTTGCGCGCAACGCCGTATGCATGGTTTATAAAGGCAACATCTACCAAAACGGCTGCTGTAACATCCAGCGATACCACTAAATTTTATAACGCCGGCGCCGCCAATATCACTTACGCGCCATATCCTGCCGACATCCTGTTCCCTTTATTGGCACAGGCAATACCCGCAGGCAGCGGGAAGATCACCTTAGACTGGGACGGCGCAGACGTGGATAACGATATTACCACTTACGACATTTACTTTGGCACAACGCCAACACCACCGGCGCTTAAACTAAACCTAACGGATAGTAAATTAGCAGATGTGCCTGTTACTGCCGGCAACACCTATTACTGGAAAATTGTTACGCACGATTCGGAGGGGAATGTATCCGATTCCGGCGTGTTCCTCTTTTTTGTGAATTGATTTTTTTGGGTGTTGGTGTGACAGGTATGGATAGAAGCTGATTACCGCCGCTTTTTATTGGACGGAAATTAGGCTGGACGGCGGGTTTGCACTTAATGCCCCCGTGGCCAAAGTATATCCTTACATTTGCGCAAACACATCAGCCAATGAAAATCCAATTTTTTTCCGCAAAGCCGTACGACAAGGATTTCTTTGTCAGGCATAATGAGGCTTATGGTTTCGCCCTGGATTTTTTGGAGACGCACCTTGGCCCGCATATTGTAAATGCCGTTGACGATGGTACGTTTGCCGTTTGCGCCTTTGTAAATGATAAACTTACGGCAGAAGTAATTGCCGCCCTTGCCGCAAAAGGCGTAAAGGTTATAGCGCTGCGCTGTGCCGGTTTTAATAATGTAGACATTGATACGGCTAAGCAACATGGTATCCGTGTATGCCGTGTGCCTGCATATTCCCCCGAGGCCGTTGCCGAACATGCTATGGCGATGCTGCTAACGCTTAACCGCAAAACGCATAAAGCTTATAACCGCGTACGCGAGCAAAATTTCTCGCTTAACGGCTTATTGGGCTTTAACCTGCACGGCAAAACGGTGGGCGTTATTGGCACGGGCAAAATAGGTAAAGCTTTTTGCCGTATTGCTTTGGGCTTTGGCTGCAAGGTAATAGCATACGATCTTTTTGAGGATGAAGAACTAAAATTGCTCGGCGTAGCATACAGTTCGTTTGAAGGCGTGTTGCGCCAGGCGGATATCCTGTCGTTGCATTGCCCGCTTACGCCCGATAATAAATATATGATCGGTAAGCGCACCCTTGCCATCATGAAACCCGGCATTGCCATCATCAACACCAGCCGCGGCGCGCTCATCGATACCGGGGATGTTATTGAAGCATTAAAGACCGGCCACATAGCCTATTTAGGGATAGATGTATATGAGCAGGAAGAAAAGCTGTTTTTTAAGGACCTCTCGGGCAGTATTATCGAGGATGATACCATTCAAAGGCTCATGAGCTTTCCAAATGTGCTGGTAACCGGGCACCAGGCTTTCTTTACACAGGAGGCACTCTCGCAGATAGCAGAAATTACGCTCCACAGCGTACACCAGCTAAGCAAGGGGATAGAGCCCGATCCATCGGTGATGCTGGCGTAGAAAATAACGAGGGGGGCGGCGCCTCGGAACCCCTTAGGGTATGCTGCTTAGTTACAAAGTACCTTCACAGCGTCGGCGTGCGTACCGACAAAATTCACAAGTTTTCCCTTGTTGCTTTCGTATATAAAATCTGCCAGGCTCTTACCCGGATACTTGTTAAAATCGCCAACTATTGCCAGGCGCACACGATAGTTTGAGAATTTTTGGAGTATTTCTCCTGCTATCCCATTTTTTAAGTCGAAAAATTCAGGAGTGATATGCTTTTCGTGAATGATAATTTTATCAAAGTCCTGGTAATATAGGTTACCTAACAAATCTAAACCGTCTTCAGGAGTATGGATTACAAGGCCATCGGCAACAACTTCTGCAATCTTTACCTGGTGGATTTGATGGGTGATAATATTCATTGTTTGCCCGGTATGTGGCTTTTAATTCGCGGATAAAATAGCATCCTGGTGATTAAACGCCTATTATAATGGCGCAATATTAAACATAATAGCCAAATCGGAAAGCCCTTAAAATAAATTAACGCAAGCTTAAATCCGCTCCGCATTGGGTAACAGCCTGTAGCTGTTCCTAACTACCCGGTTACCGGTTTTGCAGCGATTCATCGTTGTGAGTGCATCGGTATGCCGGAAAACTTTTTTACGGTATTGTTGATTATAAATAAATGAGGTTGAATAATAAAGAAATATTAGAAAAAGCGAACGCCTGTGTTACCAAAGGCGATAACGAAGGTTTTTTGGCTTTCTGTACCGAGGATGTGAAATGGGAATTTGTAGGGGACCAAACCCTAAACGGAAAAGAAGCGGTAAGGGAGTATATGGCATCAACGTATACTGAACCGCCAAAGTTCGACGTAGAAAATCTTATTGCGGGTGACGAATTTGTCGTAGCAATGGGGAATATCAATATGAAGGATGAAAGCGGAAGCGTAATCCACTACGCTTATTGCGACGTTTGGCACTTCCGAGATGGCAAAATAGCCGAACTGAAGGCATTTGTTATTCGCAAATAGCAAGAGTTATGCTCCACAGCATTCAGTGGCTTCTTGTCCCCGCAAAGCTCCCTATAGCAGGCCCCGAGGGTTTATTTTTTTGGGCGTATATTTGACAGTATACAGCAATCTCCTAAAAACAAAGCCTTGGATAAAGAAAATGCTTCGATACAACAATTAATAAATTATTTTAAGCATCTGTTCCCGCTTAATGATAAGGAACGTGGCGAAATAACAAGCCGCCTAGCAGAGCGAAAGATCAGGCGGAAACAATTCATCCTCCAGGATGGCGAGGTATGCCGTCATTTTACATTTGTTGTTTCGGGCTGTTTTAAAATGTTTGCTGTTGATAAAAACGGAAAAGAGCATAATCTTCAATTTGCCGCAGAAAATGACTGGATCACTGATTTGTCCAGTTTTTATTCAGAAAAAGCCAGTACTGTATTTATTGAGGCGGTTGAACCTTCTGAAATACTCCAAATTAAACACCACGACCTGCTTTATCTTTACGTTAACTACCACAAAATCGATCATAACTTCCGGGTTATAATCGAACGAAAATATATCGAAATGCAAAACAGGGTTTTGCAGAATATCAGTTCGACCGCAGAAGAACGGTACCTCACTTTCCTGCAGCAATATCCAAATTTATCCGGGCGGCTGCCCAATACTCAAATAGCTTCCTACCTCGGCATCACGCCTGAATTTCTCAGTAAGATCCGCAGGGAAATTACTATTCGCCCTTAAGCTATATTAATGGTATTTCTTAAGATAGGTTAACAGCCAATGGATGGGAGACTCACGACATTTGTAAAAAATTAATAGCGTGAAAATAGAAACCAACAAAGCTTTAATGCTCCGTTTTTTGGAGTTTATTAATACAGCAAGCCCGCAGCTGGCAAATGAAGTAATTTCGCCAAAGGCTGTGTTTTACGTACCCGGGCGCCCCGAACCAATGCAAGGCCCCGATGGATATCTCGAAATAATTAATATGATGCGCAGCGGATTTCCCGACATACAATGGAAAATAGAAGACTTGGTAGCCGAAGATGAAAAAGTGGCTGTGCGGTTTACCATGCACGGAACGCACAAAGCTCCCTTTTTTGGAGTTGCAGCACCCGGAAAATCTATCCCCGTAC
>CBFGNE010000104.1:0-8390 GCA_965649995.1 uncultured Mucilaginibacter sp. | reverse complement strand
AAATGCGGATTGTGCGCCAATGCTCTTTGTCATCAAGGCATATAATTGTGGTAGTATGGCCCCCCCGGCGATACCCATAACCAACAAAGCAGAACCAATTTTGGTGAACTTGCCCAAACCTTTAATGGCCAGCGGGAATATCGTTGGCCACATTAACGAATTGGCTAGGCCTAACAAAGCGATAAACATAATGCTTAAATACCCGCTTGTGAGGTATGCGGCAATCGAAAACGTAACGCCCGTTAACGCCGAAAGCATCAGTGCCTTTTCCTGTTTAATATATTTGGGAATGGTTGAAATACCAATTATATAGCCTATAACCATAGAGGCAAGCGTATAAGAGGTAAATATTTTTGTTTGGTCGAGGCTCATGCCTAATGACTTGCCGTAGCTGCCAATTACATCGCCCGCCATAACTTCAACACCAACATATAGGAATATGCAGATGATGCCCAGGTTTAAATTGCGGTATTTAAACACACCCGATTTAGAGGCCAGAACCGCTCCATCAGCACCAACGGCATCCTCTTCGGTATTTATCTCCGGTAAGGAAGAATACTTGATCAGCAGGGCTAAAACTACCAATACAATGGCTATAATAACATAGGGCGTTATTACGCGCGCTGCAAGCTCGTTTAACAGCAATCCTCTTTGTGCGGCACTTGTCGTGGCTTTTAACTCTGTTTCGATGCCCTGGGCGCCCTTAAGCACTAACGCACTTAATATCAGCGGGCTTAACACCCCGGCCACTTTGTTACAAATACCCATTATGCTGATACGTTTAGCTGCGCTTTCTATTGGGCCAACAATGGCTATATATGGGTTGGATGCTGTTTGCAATAACGATAGCCCCATCCCCTGTACAAATAGGCCAATCAAAAACAGCGGAAACGCGCGGGTATTAGCGGCTGGCACAAATATCAGCGCGCCTACCCCCATTACAAAGAGCCCAAGCGACATGCCATTTTTGAACCCTGTTTTCTTGAGGATATACGATGAAGGTATCGACAAAAAGAAATAGGCCATGTAAAAAGCAAAGGTTACCAGCAAGGCTTCGGATGTGCTTAACTGGCACGCAAGCTGCAAAAACGGTATCAATGTGCCATTTAACCAGGTTACAAAACCAAATACGAAGAATAAGGCCCCAATGATAACGATGGGATTAAGTGCCGTTTTTTTTGTTTGTACATCGATAACCTGCGCTGTTGACATAAGGATTGATAATTTGAAATGGGATATTATGACGTGAAAAAACCGTTAAAAACCGTTAAAAACCGTTAAAAATCTTCAAAAAATCTGTGGTTTTCTTTGATATTTTTGCCTTGTAGAAGATAGGCTTAATTTAACGGTGCCAAAACCAGCCGGTTGATAAAACCGGCACCCTGCAAGAGCTTTGCAGGGTGCCCGAAATTGTAATTTGTTTATAAAGCTATTTTACCAAAAGATGCTGTTGGCGAGCTTTCCGGCATAGCACCTACCTGGGCCCAGCCGGATGTGCTTTCCAAGATGCAGTAATTTACAAAGCCTTTGGTAGTGCCAAGCTTGTCTTTCCTGATGGAGAACTCAATGGCGTTTTTGCCCGCGGCGGTTTTAATGACAGAGTAGTGCATTACATCTGCAATATCAAAAAGAGGGTTAAATGAGAATGCGTTCTGAGCGCCTGTATGCGCGTATAAACTACCCCAACCACCCACTAAACTGCCTTCTATCAGGAAATCGGCACCCGAGCTAATGGGGTATGCGCCTACGGTATAACCTGTAGCGTTATTATTATCGGCATCAAGGTACATATCAATAATTTCCATTTTCATATCAGCAGTACCTTCCAGGTAGAAGAAGATGTCGGTTGATGAAGCAAAGGTTTTTACCGCTGTAAGCGAGCCGCCCGATGGCAGGCTATTGGTATACGAATAATCTACATATTGCCAGTCGGTAAAGTCGCCGTCAATTTTTATGTTGGGGCCAATAATGCTCACGGTATCTGTAAACGTGCTGGTAGTGGTGCCACTTTTAGCAGTTAACGAAACCAGGAAATCCCCCTTCTTTTTAAAGATATGCTGCGGGGCTTTTTTGGTAGATGTTTGGCCGCTGCCATCGCCAAAATCCCAGGTATACTCAGTAGCATTGGTAGAGAAATTGGTGAAGTTAACGTTGTAGCCATCGGCCACGTAACTAAACACGGCTTTAGTACCGCTGCCTGTGTTCTCGCCCTTTTTGCAGGAACTTATGGCAAGTACGGCTATGATGATGCCGCAGAGGTAGGTAATATTTTTTTTCATCGTTTTAATTTTTAAACACGTTATTGAATTTTTAAACTCGATTTAAGGTCGTTCATGCCACCATTATCGGTAACCCATGTGCCGGTGTTGGCAAGCCTTACCGCATATTCTACCCTGCTTTTTAAGGCCGGTGCCTGGTCAGCAATACGGATATAAAGCGAGTAGTCGCCTGCCGGGATGCCGGCTAAACTAACCGATTCGCCGATGTTAGCATTGGCTGCAGCCGCTGTAGCCGGTTTGCAGCTACGTATGTCATAAGCAAGTGGTACCTCGTAATAGGTACCCGTTGTTTTGTTCTTCAGGATAATGCTGGTGTTCTTTTTGTTGTAAAGCGGCGCATAGCCTGTATTGGTGATATTGATGTCGACTTTTAAGTTGCCGTTTACGCCTGCCTGGGTTGGCAACACAGCATTAACAAGTGCGATGCGGTAACCCAGGTTCCTTACAAACTCATCAAAACAACCCGAAGTCCTCCAGCCGCTTAACGTTGGCTGGTAATAATCGAGGTTAAGATATGTCCAGCGCAGCAGCTTCATCTGCGTACGGCTTTGTGCGCAATCGGTGGAGTAACCACCCAATGGCGGGCAGGTTTCGCCGCCAACCGGTACGTAAAGGGCCTCGTTGGTGATGTACTGCTTCTCGACAGCAATGTTACTGGAGTAAGTACCGTAATCATCGTCGCTGGATAAAAAGCAATCGTTATGATGGCCAACGCGGGCAATATCGGTACCCGATAACCCCTGTGCCTGGGTAATAGCCGCATTGGTGCCGAAAACGCCCTGCTTTTGTAATGGCGTCCGTACCTGTACCATAATATCGGCAGGGACAGCACTCAACAGCTTAAGCAGCACTGTTTTTTCGTTGGCAGCTGTGGCCAGCCCGTTAGACGAATCGTGCCACTCGCCCCAGGCACCAATTAAACCGGCCTGCACAAAAGCTATTACATCTTTGTTGGCCTCAAATACAGGCTTTAATTGCTCGATATGTTGCAGTACTATAGCAAGCGGGGCATCGGTACCGGTCATCTCATCGGTATAAGCAAAACGGACAATCCCTTTCAATCCCGCGTTACGGATCTTGTCAAGGTCGGCCTGGATAAAGTCGAGCTTGGCCTGGTCTAATGCTTTATCTTTATAGTTATCCAGGTAAAACACACGTACTATTAATGTAGTGTTTTGGTTTACCCGATAGGTGTTTAAAGCTGTAGCATCCAAAGCAGTGCGTACAGATATCGTTTTGGTGAACCCGCGTTCAGGATTAGGGAATATTTCCGCGGAGGATTCAAACTTTACGCCAGCGTCAACAACCGGAGGGGTTGGGTCGGGCTTGCTTCCTCCTTTTTTGCAGGCCACTAAAATTCCGCAACATACAATCAGCATAATGGTGGTGCACAGTGCAACTAATCCCTTCATATTCGTCTTCATCTTTATCATCTTTAATTTACAAATAGCTATTTAAAGCGCAAATCAATTATAGCCTGGGTTTTGGATAAACTTACCCTTGCCTTCGGCTATACGCTGCGGCGAAAATGGATACACCACTTTATTTGGCCCGGTATAAACTGAGTGTTTAACCTCCACGCAACGCGAAACAAATTTGCCCATCCGGATAAGGTCGGCGCGGTACTGGCCGTTTTCGCACCAAAACTCGTGGCTGCGTTCGGTGAGCAGCAAATCATTAAACTGCGCCAAAGAGCTATAGCTTGCTAGTGGCTTGGCTGCAAGGCCCGCCCTGTTGCGTACTTTTGTTACCAGGTCCATTGCTTCCTGCGTTGGGCCCGAGATGTTAGCGATAGCTTCTGCTTTTGACAGTAATACATCAGCGTAGCGGTACATCATAATATCAACGGTTGTTAACCCTGTTGTACGTGCAGCATCCTGGTCGATTTTCAAGGGGATAGGGCCATAATTGATCAGTACACCCGGGTTTGCGCGGTTGTAAGTAATACCATCGCTGCCTGTAAATTCAGCGATGAGCATCGTTTTACGTTTATCGTCGGCTTCAAAACTATCGTAAAAATACCAGGTACTTTGTATAGTACCAAAACCACTCTTTGGTGCAAACACTGCCGGTAACACCATCAATTGCCATTGGTTTTCGCTGGTGCCGCCGTAATCGCAGGGTATTGCCCAAATGGTTTCTCTGCTGTTTTTTGCGCCTTCCAGCCCAAACATACCTACATAGCTTGGGTCCAACGAATAATAACCGTAGCCAATGATATCGTTAGATAAAGTTAGTACTTCTGCCCAGTTCTTTTCGTGCAGGTCCAAACGAATCTGGATCATTTTGGCCAGGGCCTTATTAAACCTGCCGTACTCGGCTTCCGCCGGGGCGGGCAGGTCCGCTGCTGCTGCTACCAGGTCAGCTTTAATAAAAGCCACCATTTCATCGTTGCTCAGGCGGGCCAGCGGCTCTTCTTTCAATGGGCTTTTTAACACTTCCAGCGGGGCAATAACAAGGGGCCCGTACAAGTCAAACAGGGTGTATGCCAATAAGCCGCGTGCGCAGCGAACCTGTGCAATAGCTTTCTTTTTTAGCTCATCGCTTACGGTCGATTTTTCTATCAGGTCGATGGTGTTGGTCATCATACTGATCTTGTTGTAATAATCATCGTAATAGTGCGTAAAGGCCGCGTCGGTTGGGCGGTAATTATGCAGGGTAGCCAGGTTTTGGTCGCCGTAAACGCCGTAAAGTATTTCGGTTGTTGCATCGCTAATGTACATCACCCCTTTTTCTGAAGTAGAGAAGATACCGTTGCCGTATGATCCGCGCAACGGGTAGTATGCAGCGTTCACCATGGCTTCCAGGTCTTCTGCAGATTTGGGGAAGATGTTGGGGTTTATCTCCGAATAATCGAGAGATACCAGGTCTTTGGTGCAGCTACCAAGCAGCACCGCAAGAGACATGATCAATAATTTATATTTTTTCATTGTTATATCTTTTATCTTCAATTAAAATGTCAGGTTAATACCGGCAACAAAGGATCTGATGTAAGGGTATGCTGCCGTGTACGAATCCGTTTCGGGGTCAACGCCTTTGTAAGGGGTTATCACGAAAAGGTTAGAGCCGTCTACGTGGATACGGGCAGATGAGAACACGCCTTTTATCCATTTATTTGGCAGGGTATAACCTAATGATACGTTTTGCAGCCTGATAAACCATGCCTTTTGCTGGAAGAAATCGCCCACGCTATATGGCGAAAAACCGTAGAACGAGCTTGGCTGTGTATTGGTAGGGTTTGTTGGCGTCCACCGGTTTTTAACTGTGCGCAAAGCATTGTAACCGTTTGAGTATACGCCGTATGCACTAACGCCATACGTTACGTAGTTAGGATCGGCCATACTGCGGCCAAACAAGCCGTTAAAGTCGAAGTTTAAGCTAAAGCTCTTGTAAGTAATAATGTTTGTTATACCCGCCATAAAGCCGGGGTCGGCAGTGCCTAACAGCTGTGTGTCGGCATCATCAATAATGCCATCTGCCTTGCCGGTACGTAAAAACCTGCCGTTAGCATCAACCATTGGGTTGTTGTTTGCGTCGCGCTGAAAACCATCCACGTCTTTTATTTTAATCATGCCTGGTTTCAGCTCCGGCTGAGATACCGGCGCCGTTTCGCCAACCTGTAAAATACCATCAGATAACCTACTGTAAACTGACCTGATCGGGTCGGTTTCATTTTGGTAAACGTTAGGTTTCCAATCCGGTGCGCGTTCTTTCCAGTTGTCTTTGTATTTAGAGAAGTTTAACTGTGTTATCCACGTTAATTTGCTATTTGTAATGTTGCGGGTACGGATGCTTACCTCAATACCACGGCTAAGCGTTTTGCCTACGTTGGCAATAATGGTGTTTACTTCCTGGTAAGAGTTTAGCGGTTTAAAGTCAAGCAGGTCGGATATAACGTTCCTGAACAACTCTACCGAACCTTCTACCCTTCCATTAAATAAAGAGTAATCTAAACCTAAGTTAGCGCCGGTAGTAGTTTCCCATTTCAGGTCGGGGTTTTCCAGCCTGTTTAATGATACGCCTATCAGCCTGGCATCGTTGGCAGATAACCATGCTGGGTATGCACCATATGCAGCAAATGCATTACTGTTAATACTGGCATTACCGGTTTGGCCATAGCTAAACCTAAGCTTAAACTGCGATACCACATTTTTTATCCCGGCGAAAAAAGGCTCTTCGGCCACATTCCAGCCCACAGCTGCCGACGGAAAAGTACCCCATTTGTTGTTCTTGGCAAACACACTGGCACCATCCGTACGTACGGTAAAGGTAAATAGGTATTTGCTTTTGAAGTTATAGTTCAAGCGCCCGAAGTATGATGCAATAACGTTTTGCGGGCCAGAAGAAGTAGATGGCTGCTGGTTGGTGCCTGCGCCAAGGTTATTCCAAAGGAAAGCATCGGTAATAAAGCCGGTAGCGCCTGCAGTTTGGTACTTGTCTACAAATTTTTGCTCGGAAACACCGGCCAACACTTCAAAATTGTGCGACTGGGCAATGGTTTTCTTATAAGTAATGGTTCCTTCTAACAGGTAGTTGCTGTTATCAGAACTACCTATAAACGCGCGGCCGCCTTCTAAGAAGCCCGATAGAACCGTTTTGGGAACATAGCTCTCCCTTTTTGTGTAACCGCGGTCTATACCTGCTTTTAACCTGATCAGCAAGCCTTCAACCGGCGTAATATCCAGGTAGGTATTAGCCAGCAAACGTTCTATATTTCCGTGATCCGTTATGGTCAATAGCGAATATGGGTTTGGCTGTAAAGCTAATTGCGGGTTAAGCGGATAGTTGCCTTCCTCATCTATAGCCTGGATATGCGGCCCCTGCTGGATAGCTGCCCTGATAACGCCCGAGTTTTCGAACTGGTCGCCACCCAACTGGCTGTTTAAATTGTTGATACGGCTTGCTGTTAAATTCAGGCTCAGTTTAAGGTACTTGCTTAGTTCCTGGTCTATATTAGTGCGCAGGGTGTACCTTTTCAACCCTGAATTTTTTATAACCCCATCCTGATCATAAAAGTTGCCTGAAACAAGGTACTTGGTAGCCTTACTGCCGCCTGCTATCGAAATATTGTGCTGCATGGTCATGCCATCACGGGTCACCAGGGCCAGCCAGTCGGTACCACGGCCTACATTATTAATGGCATTTTGGGTATATAGCTTGCGGTAAGGGCCGCTATTGGCAATAGCTTCGGCTACGGTTGTAGTGCCATAGGGCGCCACATGGTTATCAAAATCCCATTGCTCCTGCCCGGCCTCGTTGCGCACCTGCATCCATTCGTTTAAAGGCAGTACATCAAACGAGTTATTGTACTTTTGAAAGGTATAATTAAAGGAGTAATCTACCTTTGCTGCGCCTTCCTTGCCCCTTTTGGTAGTCACCAGGATAACACCGTTGGCCGCGCGCGAACCGTAAATAGAAGTTGCGCTTGCATCCTTCAGCACTTCTACCGATTCGATATCATTAGGGTTAAAAGAGTTTAATACGCTTTGTGTACCTGCCTGGTAGCGGCCGCCCAGGGTAGCCGGTTGCTGCAGATCGGTTATAGGGAAGCCATCTACCACAATAAGCGGAGCATTGCTGGCATTAACCGAACCGGCACCACGCACCAGGATATCTAATCCACCACCCGGCTGGGCGCTGTTTTGGCGTATGGTTAAACCGGCAACTTTACCTTTTAACATGCCGCCTATTTCCGGGCCAGAACTGGTTACCAATTCTGATGTTTTTACGGATGAAACGGCACCGGTAAGGTCGCGCTTCTTTTGAGTACCGTAACCAACAACCACAACCTCGTTTAGCCCGGTATTTGATTCTTCCAGCGTTACATTGATGGCTGTTTGTACGCCTACTGTAACTTCTTTGGGTGTATAACCCACCATTTTAAATACCAATACATCGCCTGCATTGGCATTAATGGTAAATTTTCCGCTTACGTTAGTTGGCGTTGCGTTAGTAGTTCCTTTTACAGTTACCACAACGCCCGGGATTACCTGGCCCTTTGTATCGGTAACCGTACCGGTAATGGTGCCAAACCGGCGCGTATCAGTTATACTCTTTGCAATGCTTTTGGCATCGGCGCCAAAGTACTGCATATTCAGCAGCAGCACCAGG
>CBFGNE010000103.1:0-8429 GCA_965649995.1 uncultured Mucilaginibacter sp. | reverse complement strand
GGCGTTTATGCCGACTACGATGAGGTGCATGGTAGCGTTTCTATCCACCTGGTCGATGGTGCCGTTTGTGCCTTTATTTGGTGTTGGCGATATGTTTGCCTGCCCCCCACTGTTGTAGTTTACGGTTATCTCGTCAGGCTCGCTTTCGGTACGCTGGCTGTTTAGTGCCACTGCTCGGATGTTATTTACTCCGGGTAAAAGGTTGAGGGTGTACTTTTTAGCATCGGTACCGGTATTGTTATCCGTCACAAATAAACCACGTGTAGCCAAGTTCAAAATTTTGCCATTGTGGAAAAGGCGAATCTCATCCACCTTATCATTCTCGGCACTGGCGTTTACGGTTATCTCTGCTACGCCAGTGGTGTTTACATATGCCGGAGTTTTATCTTCCACTACATTGAGGTTGCGCGTGGCTTGAGCGTAGGTAATGCGTGCTTTTGGCTGAGGGTTAATGATGATATCTATCGGCTCGAAGACTTCGGCGTTTACCAAACGCTGGTACAGGTTTGGTGTGTAAAACTTCTCGTACACCACATCCAGCGAAACCTTTACCCGGTTACGGAGGTAATACATACGTTTCATGCCGCCTTCGGTGCCGTCAAAACGGCCGTAGGGCTCAATAAAAACGTAATCGTTACCATCGTTGAACAGGTACAGCGTGCCCAGTAGTTTGCCGGTTTGGGTATGCCATACTTTTATGGTTTGGTCTTCGGCAACGGTGTACATCAGTGAAACATCCTGCGAGAAAAAGATACGGCGGACAAATTCCGAATGCCCGATAGCTTCATATATCTGCGGGCCATCGGTGGTATTGGCTACTATCCCCCCGCCTATACCACCCGTAACGAATATGGAAAAATCGGGCGTTGTGGCAATGGTTTGGTCGGCAAGAGAAACCTTAAATTTTTTAACGAGTACACCGCTTGCTATATCGTAAAGCTCGGGGGTACCGTTCCGGGCAAATAGCACTTGTTTTTTATCGGCCGATACGGAAATGTAACTGGAATAATCTTCCCCCAGATTTTTATCAAACAGCAGTTTGCCGGTGGCCACGCTCCAAACTTTGGCATGGGTGTATTGGTAACCCATATCTATAGCAGCCAGCATGCTTTTATCCGGCGTAAGTTTGGGGTGTTTGGAGCCAATAAAACTGATAAGCGGTACGGTAATACCGGTCTTGGTGTTCATCCGGTAAATGGTGCAGCGCTGCTTTGGAATGCTGAAAAGGGTGTAATAAAGTTCGGTGCCGGCATCATTGAAGAAGAAGTTCTCCCGCTCGTTAGTAGATGCCTCGTCCAACAGTTTTTTTAATGGTAAGAGCGGCTTGCCTGTTTTAACATTTTTCAGCACCAGGGTTTTAGAATCGCTAAACACCGCTATGGTATCGCCGGTACTGCTAAAGGCCATAATACTCATATTGGGTATAGGCTTATGCCGGAATGGCTTTAGCTTTACCATATCGATACTTTTATAAACCGAATCGTCTGTTACTAAGTTGAGCGCTTTCGTGGCGTAGTTATACTGTAGTGAACTGAAGATATCGCCACCTAAATCGGCAACCTGGCGTTTAAAGGTTGCGGTTTTGGCACCGGTATTTGTGTTTACGATATTAATATCAACACCATCCCCCACAAAAAGCCGCCCGCTACCGCCATTGTAATAGCCCGACGACATTGACTTCAAATTGAGTATTTTTTTTACCGGCAGCCAAGTTTCGCCGTTGTAAACCGTGTAGGCGCTGCTAATCATATCGCCGTCGTAATAAATAAACTCCTTATTGTCTGCCGACGGAATAATCATAGGGCGGCCCTCGGGATGCGGTAAAGTTTTGAGTACCTTACCCGTGTAAATATCCCTGATAATTGTAGGCTTCTCCGACAGGTAATTAGCCATGGCATGCAGGTTTGGCAGGTAAACCATGGTGTTAGCGTACTCAGCCTTATACTCAAAATCAATTTTCTTTTCAAGCAGGTTATAAATACGCCAAACACTGTCATCGTAAACCAACAAACGGCCATCCTCCATTACAAGGGCGTTTATTTCGTACCCTAAACCGGGGGTTTTAAATACTTCATCGCCCTTGCCGGTATTTACATCGGCAACAACGAGCTTACTGCCAATAATGTATATTTTGCTGTCATCGGCCGAGAAGGCAAAGGTTGTACCGCCACCTTCCATTTTAAACAGGAACTTGCCGGTAACCGTTGAAAAACAACTGCCCTCCAGTATAAGCTTTTTACCATCATTGCTCAGTATCATTTGCTTCCCGCCAACGCCGAAAGCATAAAGCTGGTCGTGGGTTTTTACATCCCACATAATTACTTTATTTGATTCCTGGGTGTAAAGGTATTTACCCTGCTTATCCACTACGATGTTGGTAACGGATTTTGCGTGCCCGCTGGGGATAATTATATTGCCAGTTTGGGCCAAGGCACTATGTACAATAACTACAAAAAATAGCACGAACAGCTTTTTCATATTTATCAATTATTGCGTTACCTGTACCGGAAAATCGCTGCCGTAACCGTAGGTAGCGGGGTATTGCGGCGCGCCGTTATATTTTTTCATTAAATCGGGAACCTGCACCTGTAAAAAGCTTTTCAGTCCGTTTACCGTTATCATTTTATTAGCGGCCGCCTCCCCTTTCATGGCTTTTAGTAGTACGTAAGTAAACGCACCGTGCCCCAACTGGGCAAACTCCTGTGCAAATTGCTGGCTGCCACTTGCGGCTATCCAATGCGTACCTGTACTGCGGGCAACTACAGCCAGGCTTTTTTGCTGATTGGCGTCGTTCGTCATTAATTGGGCAAATGCACCGGCGCTTTGGCAAGCATCCAATATAAATACCTGTTTTTGGGCGGCGATGTCGATAGCATATTGCTGCAGCATTTTTGATGGGATGCCGTTTTGGGCGAGGGCTTCGTCTACATTCTTCAAGTCCGTTACATCATTCGGCACTAAATAAAACTCCTTGTGTTTTTCACTGATTACACCGTGACCAGCGTAGTAGAATACAAACACGTCCTGCGGTTTGGCGCTCTTCTGCACGTCGGTGAAGGCGGCGACGATACCATTTTTGTCGGCTTTTTCATCGGTAACAAAATAGGTTTTCACGTTTGTGATGATGGTGTGGGCATCCTTCTCAGCTTCATCCTTAAATGCGGTAGCATCTGCCAACGCATAGTTCAAACTCATCTTTGGGTTTTTATACGCGTTGATGCCGACAACTACCAAATGCATGGTTGCGCTTTTATCAACCTGGACTATGATGCCATTGGCGCCATTGTTTGCAGGTACCGGGATATTGGGCTGCCCGGCAGCTTTATAGTTTACAATTACCTCATCCGGCTGGCTTTCTGTACGCTGGCTGTTGAGCGCTACTGCGCGGATGTTGTTTACGCCGGGCAGAAGGTTGAGGGTGTACTTCTTGGTGTCCGTCCCGGTACTGTTATCTGTCACAAATAAACCGCGTGTTGCCAGATTTACAATTTTGCCATTATGGAAGAGGCGTATCTCGTCCACCTTATCATTCTCTGCACTGGCGTTTACAGTAATTTCCGCCACGCCGGTGGTGTTATTGTAGGCCTGCACTTTATCCTCTACCACGTTCAGGTTACGGGCTACTTCCGCATAGCTGATGCGCACTTTAGGTATGGGGTTGATATCGCCTGTTGGCAGCAGCGGGAAAACTTCGCCGTTGAGCATCCGGTTGAACATGTTTGGCGTATAGTACTTTTCATAAACCAGGTCGAGCGGAATAACGGTGCGATTTTTTAAGTAATACAGCTTTTTGATACCCCCCGGTGAACCGTCGAAACGGCCAAACTCATCTACAAAAACATAATCGTTGCTGTCTTTAAACATAAATACCGTGCCCAGCAGTTTGCCGGTTTCTGCCCACCAAATTTTCATGGTATCATCGTCAGATATCGTATACATGATTTTATCGTTGGCAGAAAAATAGATACCTGTAATGCCATTGTCATGTGCGTGAATGGTATAATTAGCTTTACCTGTTTGGGTATTATACATATTCACATCGCCCTTTTCCGTACTTACGGCAAGCACGCTAACATCATGGTTCATTTTGCGGGACGATCGGCCGGTACTGCCAATACCCCACGATGGTATGAAATTTTTTAGCGTAGCCGTCAGCTTGCCATCGGGCAGGCTGTAGGTGTTCAACAATTCATCTTCCTCTATAACCACCTGTAGCGTTTTCTTATCCTCAGATATTGCTAGCATATTTACAGGTTTTTTACCGACGGCAATTTTTGCTATTACCTTATTCCCGGTCAGTTCGCGCACTTCTGCATTAAAAGTGACGCCCGTTTTTGCCGTGGATAGCAATATCGAATTATCGTCGCTCAGCCATGGCTTGTCTTCCAGTTTCACCAGCAATTGATTAGCACGGGTAGCGAAGTTCATTTTATATAAGCCTCTGCCGCCATCGTCCCGGCCGGGTACGCCGGAATAATATAAAGCCTTATCATCGGCTCCAAAAAAAACGATATCATCCAAACTTGATATTTTTTTGATACCCAAATTAGGATACAAGGGTTTGTTAGTAGCCGTTGACAAGACAGTACTATGTTCGGAATCCAAATTGAGGTAGGATTTACCATTATTGCTGATAGCCCAGTAAGAGATAAAATCGTCTTTGGTTGGCAGGTAAAACTCGGGGCGCAAGGTTTCCAGGTTAAAACCCCGCAAACTATATTTATCAGATATGATATCGAGCCTCCCTGTAACCGAATTAAACTGGTGTTTGCCCAAAGCATCCACCTGCTTAGCGAAACCTTTTATTGGTGCGCCATCAGCCAGGTTTATGCAAGCCATATCTTTATAAGCAGCAAAATATCCAAGCATTTTATCGCCCAATAAAAAGCCCTGGCTAATATTAAACTCGGTTTGAGAACCCGAAACTGTGAAGGTACTCTTCAGCAGGAAATCATTGGTGTTATATAACTCATACTTGATGCCCCAATGGTGCTCTTTATTGTACTGTTTGCTAATAAGCAACTGTGTACCGTTTATGGAAGGGATAATAACCATATCGCTCCAACGGGTGGGGTTTACCAATCGCTTTACCACAACGCCATCACTCTCCCGCTGGAACACTACACTGCAGGACTGCGGCGAAAGTTCAATAACGCTTACAAACATGCGGCTTTGCGGCAGGTACCAAACGCGCTCTGCTTTGGATACGAGGTTCGTTTTTGATTTCAACACCCCAGTACCAGCATCCCTTACGTACCAGGAATCGCCATTGAACAGCAGTAGGTCTTGCCCGTTGTTTACAACATAAAGCTTACTCGCCGGTTCTATACCTACAAACCCGCTCAAGTAGTCGTGCTTACCGTTGGTAGAATCGTACCAGGCAACGCCTTTACTGTTAGGTATTAAAATACGGCTATCATCCGCGGTAAAATTCATGGTAACTTCCCAGTTATCAATGTACTCCTGTTCCCATAGTTTTTTCCCGGTTAAAGTAGAGTAGCAAAGCAACTTGGTACCGGTGAGGTAAGCAATTTTATCGCCCCTGTGGCTAATACCCATGCCCCACATATGGGTTTCGCTCACCGGGAAACTGTACAACTGATAGCCCGTTGCAGCTTCCCACATCACCACCTTCTCTTTATCGGCTGCATAAAAGTAACGGCGCTGGTCGTCCATTACCATGCTTAATATTCCGGTTGAATGTCCATTGGGAACGATTATACGCTCTTGCTGAGCCAATACTTGCCGGGAAAACACAACACAAAATATTAGAAGCAGTTTTTTCATAACCATTAACGTTATTGCATTACCTGTACCGGGAAATCGCTGCCGTAACCATAGGTCGCCGGGTATTGCGGGGCACCGTTATATTTCTTCATCAGGCTGGGTAACTGCACCTGCAAAAAGCTTTTTAGCCCGTTCACGGTTATCATTTTGTTATAAGCGGCGGCGCCTTTCATGGCCTTGAGCAATACATAAGTAAATGCGCCATGCCCCAATTGCGCAAACTCCTGAGCAAACTGCTGGCTCCCACTGGCAGCTATCCAATGCGTACCTGTGCTGCGGGCAACAACGGCCAGGCTTTTTTGCTGGTTGGCATCATTACTCATGAGTTGCTGGAAGGCCCCGGCGCTTTGGCAGGCATCCAATATAAATAGCTGTTTTTGGGCAGAAATATCTATAGCATATTGCTGCAGCATTTTTGAGGGGATACCATTTTGGGCGAGCGCTTCATCTACATTCTTCAAGTCCGTTACATCGGTAGGCACTAGATAAAACTCCTTGTTTTTATCGCTTATAACGCCATGCCCCGCATAATAAAAAACAAACAGGTCCTGCGGTTTAGCGTTCTTTTGCACTTCGGTAAAGGCTGCTATGATACCGCTTTTATCAGCCTTGTCATCGGTAACAAAGTACGTTTTCACATTGGTGATAAGCGTATGGGCATCCTTCTCAGCCTCTTCCTTAAATGCGGTTGCATCGGCGAGTGCATAGTTTAAACTCATTTTGGGGTTTTTGTAGGCGTTTATTCCAACAACTACCAAATGCATTGTAGCATTTTTATCTACTAGCGCAATTACACCTTTATTCCCATTATTTCCAGGCACAGGTGCATTAGGCTGGCCTGCTACCTTATACGTAACTGTTATTTCGTCCGGCTCACTCTCCGTGCGCTGGCTGTTTAGTGCAACTGCGCGAATATTGTTAACCCCGGGCAGTAAGTTCACAGTGTACTTTTTTATATCTGTACCGGTGGTATTATCGGAAACAAAAAGCCCCCGCGTGGCCAGGTTCACTATTTTTCCGTTGTGGAACAGGCGTATCTCATCTACCTTATCATTCTCGGCGCTAGCATTTACGGTAATCTCGGCAGCGCCAGTGGCGTTGTTATAGGCTTGTACCTTATCTTCAACCACATTCAGGTTGCGGGCAACTTCAGCGTAACTAATGCGGGCTTTTGGCTGCGGGTTAATGATGATATCTATCGGGTCAAAAATTTCGCCATTAACCAATCGCTGATAAAGGTTCGGAGTGTAAAATTTCTCGTAAACCACATCAAGCGATACTTTTATACGGTTACGGTAATAGTACATCCTTTTAATACCACCCTCTGTACCATCGAAACGGCCGTACTGGTCTATGAAAACAAAATCGTTGCCATCATTAAACAGGTATGTTGTGCCCAGCAGCCTTCCGGATACAGGCTCCCAAACTTTTATGGTTTCGTCGGTAGATACCGTATACATAATTTTACCATTCGGCGAAAACAATGCAGCACGAATAGAGCCCGAATGCGCAGGTTTAGTGTAGATAGGTTTAGCGGTTGAGGCGTTTAAAGCAGCTAAACGGCCGTCCTGTTGAAAGACAAAAACGGTAGATAAATCCGGCGAACAGGCGTAACTAACAAAGTCGTCCGCGGTAAAGTATTCGGTAGTTTTAGAGAGTATCTTTCCCGTCTCCAGGTCATAAACCTCGATAGAGCGGTCGCGGATAAGCAGTACCTTTTTCTTGTCCTGCGATATGTGGATATAATCGGCATGCTTGTCGCCGTAATCCTGTTCAAACAACTCCTTGCCGGTTTTTAAATCGTACACTTTTGCAGCATTATGCTGGTATTTAAATTCGGTGTACGCTACAAGGCTTTTATCCGGGTGAAGCGATCCCGGGCCGGTGATTGGGTAACTCAATACATCCTGCGTTACGCCGGTTTTTATATCAAGCCGGTGCAAAGTAGTTAACTGGCGCTTTATATTAAATGTAGAGTAATACACATGGCTGGCATCGTTATCAAAAAACATCTGGTCTCCCGCGTGGCTGGCCACTTCATCGGCGAGTTTAAAAGGGGTCATCACTACCGTACCTGTAGCTATATTTTTTATATAAGCCGTTTTGTTATCAAACACTGCAACAGTATCGCCGGTTGGGCTAAAGGCGACATTGGCCGATTTAAAAGGCATCACTTTATGCCTGAAAGGCTTTAACTTAACCAGGTCGATGCTTTTATAAACGTTATCATCGGTCATTATATTAAGTAAACCTGTACCGTGGTTATACTCCATCGAGCTAAATAATGCAATGCCAAAATCAGCAACCTGCCTGCGAAAAAGGTCCCCTTTTTTGCCCGTTTTTGTACTTAACATATACACATCGTTAAAGGTAGATGCGTACATGGTATGGGAAGCGCCTAAATAATGCCCGTTGGTTACGTAGTCGCGCAAGGTCAATTTATTTACCGGCAAAAAAGTGGCACCATTGTACACCGTGTAAAGATTACCATCAAACTTACCATCGTTCATAAAAAAGTTCTTATTATCTTCTGATGGTATTAAAACGTACTCGATACGCTGGGCGGGGAGTTTACCTAATAACTTGCCGTTGTTAATTACCCGGAACTCCACCTTATCGCCTACCCAGGTTGCGAAGCAATT
>CBFGNE010000102.1:0-8476 GCA_965649995.1 uncultured Mucilaginibacter sp. | reverse complement strand
TTCATGCACTTAAAGTGCCCAAGCGGGCATTTTTGCAACCCAAATTTAGAGCAGGGGCGGCAACTGATATTGGTGCCGGCAACCAAAACATCTTTTACCATGTAGGGCTGTACGCCCAGCAGATCGGGAACCGTACCGCCCCAGATAGATACGATGGGCCTGCCGAAAGCTTCGGCAATATGGGTAAGCCCGGTATCAAACCCAATTACGCTTTGCGCTTTAGACACCATAAAAACCGACTCATCCAGCGTGGTTGCGCCACAGGCATTATAAACGTTATCGCCCAATGCCGAAGCAATTTCGTCGCCGTTGGCTTTTACATCCTTGCCGCCTAACAAAACCACCGGGTACTTTAAATCCCGGCAGATGTTGATGACCTTATAATTTGGCAGCCGTTTGGTGAAATGCGTTGCACCAATGATAAAGGCAACAAATCCTTTTTGGTACGATGCAGGCAACAACGTATTTAATTGGTGTTTGCCTACGTTATAATCAATTGGCTTGCCGTCATTGCTTACCCCTAAAAATTCCACCGCTTTTAAATACCGGTCCACAATATGCGTATTGGGTACCAGTTTCAGGTTAAACCTTAAGCTAAGCCATTTGCGGATGGTGTGTTTTTTAAAAGTAGATGATTGAACGCCAACACGCAGTTTAATAATTGCCGTGCGCAGGTTGTTATGCAGGTCGATAATGCAATCGTATTTTTCTGCTTTTATATCAGCAATGGTTTCTGCCAGTGTAGCTTTAAGCAGCAGCAACTTATCAAGATAAGGGTTGTTGTTATAGATGTATTGAAAAGCCGGCTTAGTTAAAAAATGAACCTCGGCATTGGGTACCTGCTTTTTTATACAGCGCACAACGGGGGTTGTATAGATGATATCACCCATCGAGCTGAAGCGGATAACCAGTATTTTCATTCGAATTTTGCCGGATTAAGCTATTTGTCCCCTTATTTTGTTGATAATAGAGGTAGAGGAATACCCCTCCACCAAGCTAATGGTTTTTACTTCGCCGCCGTTGGCTAGCACTTCTTTGGCCCCGGCAATGTTCTCAATGGTATAATCGGCGCCCTTTACCAGTATATCCGGCATTAGGGTTACAATTAAATCGCGCGGGGTATCTTCTTCAAAAAGCACAATACCATCCACAAAGAACAAGGCGGCAAGCAGGGCGGCACGATTGCTTTGGTCGTTAACCGGGCGGCTTTCGCCTTTTAAGCGTTTTACCGATGCATCTGCATTTAGCCCGATAACCAGCTTATCGCCCAATTCGGCCGCTTTGGCCATGTAAGTGATATGCCCTAAATGTAGCAGATCGAATACACCGTTGGTGAACACGATCTTTTTGCCCTCGGCTTTCCATGCCTGTATGCGGGCGGCAAGGGTCGGTGCATCGGTTATTTTATCTAAAAGGGTTTGTTCGAGGTTGTGGCGCATGGTGATAGTTTTTTAATTCCCTCCTTGGGGAGGGGTGCGGCTGCCTGCGCGTAAATGCAGGGAGGGGTTTAGCCATTAAACAATGTGTTTTGCATAGTGGCAAACCCCTCCCTGCCCCTGCACAAAACCCGCACACCCCTCCCGAGGGAGGGAATGCCGTATTATAAGAATTCGTCAATAAAACTATTATTTCGGCTTTTTCGCTTCAAAAACCTTTTTAATTTCTGCCAAAGATAAGGCATTCAGGCACATTTCTTTGCTTAGCCCGCCTTTGCGGGCAACATTTACACCGTATTCCATATCCAGGAAACCACTGTTGCGGTGCGCATCCGGGTTTATGGAAAGCATGACCCCTTTATCCAATGCGTATTGGTGCCAGCGCCAGTCGAGGTCTAAACGTACCGGGTTGGCATTTATTTCGATGATTACCTTGTTGGCGGCACAAGCATCTATCACTTTTTTATAGTCGATATCGTAACCCTTACGGCTTAGCAGCAGCCTGCCGGTAGGGTGCCCTAATATGGTAGTGTAAGGATTCTCTATCGCTTTTATCAAACGGGCGGTAGCTTTATCCTCCGACATTTTTAGGTTGGAATGCACGGAGGCAACGATGAAATCGAACCGCTGCAATATTTCGTCCGGGTAATCCAGCGAGCCATCGTTCAGGATATCCGATTCGATACCTTTAAATACATGGAAGCCGTTTAGCTTTTTGTTGAGGTGTTCTATCTCTTCGTGCTGCTGCAAAACCCGCTCGATGCTGAGCCCTTTGGCGTAAAAAGCGCTCTTGCTGTGGTCGCACATGCCCAGGTATTCCAGTTTTAGTTGGTCGCGGCAATAAAGGGCCATTTCTTCAACCGTGTTTACGCCATCGCTCCAGGTACTGTGGTTGTGCAGGGTGCCTTTCAAATCGTGCAGGGTGATGAGGGTTGGCAGCGTATGGTTACTGGCCCGTTCTATAAACCTATCGCCCTCGCGCAGTTCGGGCTGAATCCATGCCAGCCCCGCCTTTGTATAAATAAATTCCTCGGTAGAAGGCTCTTCCAGTTCTACATTTATCAGGCTTAGTACAGCTTCCACATGTTCGTCTGTACCTGTATTAATAAATAATTCTTTATAATAATCGGCCTTATCTACACAAATAATGTCTACCAACAGCCCGTTCTTCAACTCGCCGCCAATGTGGTTTCCGTTCAGGCTCACATTGCAAAGTATTTGCGAATTGGCTAATGCATTAAATGCAATCTCCTGGTTTAGGCTGCCTATCACAATCACCAATTCGGTTATAATTTCGTTTAAACGGCGGAATTCACCTGCAAAATGTTTTAGGGCTTCCGGGAAAACGCCTTTTATCTCCTCCATTAACAGTTTGGCTTCCTCTTCTACTTGTGCGTAAAGGAATTTGCCACTGCCCGACATTCGGAATTCGATCAGCCTACGGATCTCGTCCTGTGTTTTTAATCCAAATCCTTTGGCTTCAATTAAGCGGTTCTCGTTGCAGGCGTAGTAAAGTTCGCCCACGTTTTCGATGCCGAGTTCTTTCCAAATAGTGGCCACCTTTTTTGCACCGATGCCTTTGATGCCCATCATCTCCACAACGCCTTCGGGGGTTTTATCCAGCATATCCTGCAGTTCGGCCATGGTGCCGGTTTCCAGCAGTTCCGCTATTTTGGCAGCCAGGCTTTTACCTATGCCGTCTATTTTCTCCAGTTCGGCAACGGATTTCCCTGCAATAGGGTAGGGCAACTTATCCACCTTAAAGGCAGCGTTAGCTATTGATTTTATTTTGAAAGGGTTAACCTCGTGCAATTCCATCAATTGCGAGAGCAGGCGAAGCGTACGGGCTATGGGCTTGTTTTCCATAAATTGGTTTGCGGTAAAAATACAAAAGGCAAGGGTAAAAACGCCTTTTATTTATAATTGAACAACGCGGGGAGAGAAGTGTTTTTTAACGAAGCGGTGGAAGGTAAACCTTACAAGATAAATTTAATTAGCTTGCTATTAGTTAGTATGCTAACTAAATATTATATTTACGAAATGGAACCAGTTTCAATGCTTAATAATGAAACATTTGCTAAAAACCTGCTGCTTACGCAAGCGTACTGTGAAATACAGCTGGCGAATAGCGATAGGCATGCTTCTGAAATTTTGCGCAGTATTAACCTTGAGTATGATGGTAAACCAATGTTTCGTTTTTTGGATGGGCCTTACACATACTTGGAGTACAATACAGACCCACTCGATCTAGGTTTATATGACAGGTTTTTTGATCTCCAATTAGAATATAAACGTAATTTGTTAAAAGGTATTCAAAGAACAACTACCGCGAACGGGAAAATTTTAATGATTGATATCTACGAAGCACTACCGGACGGTGCTTCGGAGGCATACACTGAAGGGTTTATAGATGGTAATGATTGCCCCCCAATAGATACGTGGTTTTATATAGGGCAAGGTAAAAATTGCCCTATATTATACGCCTGGATACCGGAACCATTTGTGGCAACTGTTGACCAAGGCATTGCTGTAAATGCACTTGAAATATTCGATTGGATGGAGAACCCCACAGGTACCATTAACATAGGCAGATTTGCTGTGAATAATAATATAAGGGAAACCGCGCAAAAAAGAATGCCCGGCGTCGATCAGGAAATATTTAATAGAAACCTTGTGCTTACACAGGTCTACTGCGAAATGCAGCTGGCTAATACGGAGAAATCTCCGGCAGAAATATTAAGGAGTTTTAACCCAATTTATAATGGCAACCCAATGTTTTCTTTTGTGGCAAGCCAATATTCACCTCCATTTTACACGTCTGCAGATTGGTCGCTCGATCCGCTTGAATCTGAAAATAAAGACTTGTATAACAGGTTATTTAAACAACAGATGGACAATAAGATATCGTCAGGCCTGATTTCAGTTGGCAATTTTGAAGGGAAAATATTAGTTACCGAAATTGATACGGTAATCTGGGATGGAGCTGCAGAACAAGAGTCGAATGGGTTTATAGATATCAACGATTGCACTCCCATAGACACATGGTTTTACATGGAAGAATACAAAGGTAACAGAATACTTTATTCATGGATCCCGGCACAGTATGTTGCGTTGGTTGAAAGTGCAACAGAGGTAAACATGTTAGGGACTTTTTGTTGGATAGAAGATTTCACTTATACGGACTACGCTTATCTTAAAGATGCAGCTAACTCTGCTCCCTATCAAACTCCCCGTTGGTATGACTCCATTAATAAATCTGTCCGTTTAGATTTATTGGTGCTTAGTACTACATTAATCTCAATTATTCTTTGGTTATTCTTCGGTAAATAAAAAAGCCACCCTTACAGGCAGCTTTTCCATCAAAATATTTAAACACAAAATTATTTTATAACCACATCGTAAGGCATGCGTGCCTGCGGGGTGCGCATTATTTGGGTTACGCCTTTTATTTGTTCGTAGTATTTGTAGTTTTCGCCAAGCTCGGCCTTTACAAAATGAGCCTTTACCTCGGCAGAAAAACCTTGCCCAAATTTACTGAGGATGCTTTTTTGCTCGGGGTAGCTTACCAGTTGGTAATCTTTCAGCTTGGCCTTTTTTGCAGCAGACGCCACCGCATCGCTAATGTTGCCCAGCTTATCAACCAATCCGTTTTGTAAAGCTTGCTCGCCTGTCCACACGCGGCCCTGACCAATGGAGTTGATATAGGCCTGTGTTTTTTTACGCCCATCAGCTACGGCTTTGGTGAAAGTATCGTACCCGCGGTTCACGCTTTTTTGCAAAATGGCGCGCTCTTCGGGCGTTAACGGGCGGCTTACATCGCCTAAATCGGCATATTTACCGGTTTTTACACCATCGAAGGTGATGCCCAGTTTATCGTTAAAAAATTTCTGCATGTTGGGTAGCACCGCAAAGATGCCGATAGAACCCGTAATGGTATTTGGCTCAGCATAGATAGAATCTGCAGCACAGGCGATGTAATAACCACCCGATGCAGCCACATCGCCCATCGAAACAATAATAGGCTTCACCTTTTTGGTCAGCATTACTTCGCGCCATATCACGTCAGATGCCAACGAACTGCCACCCGGTGAATTCACTCTCAATACAACGGCTTTTACTTTATCGTCGGTACGTGCTTTGCGGATTGCTTTTGATATCTTCTCAGAACCGATGCTGTTATCATCGCCATCGCCCCCGCTGATCTCGCCCGAAGCATAAATAATGGCTATGCGGTTTTTCGAATGTTTCTTTGCGTCGTCGTCGTCCTTATCGTCTTCTTTCGGGTTGCTTTTTACGTAATCAGCTAATTCAACGCTGTGCAGGTCGTTTTTCTCTGCTATATCTGTGCGGTTTTTCAGGTCGCTTAAAATTTCGTCTTTGTATTTCAGCCCGTCAACCAGTTTATATTTTAAGGCATCTTCCGGCTCCTGGATTGTACCGTTATTGGCGTAATTGAATAGCGAGTCTTTATTAATATGGCGGCTGTTGCCAATCCCGGTAAGGAAATGGTTATACATCGAACCAAGGTAGGAGGTAACCTGCAGCCGGTTAGCATCGCTCATTTTTGTTAAAAAGAACGGTTCAACAGCGCTTTTATAGGTGCCTACTTTAATGATCTGCGCCTCGATGCCCAGTTTATCCAAAGCGCCTTTCAGGAAGGTAACTTCAGAACTAAAGCCTTTAAATTCGATAATTCCTTTTGGGTTCATATAAACCTTATCGGCAACCGAGGCCAGGTAGTAAAAGCCCTGTGTGTATATTTCAGAATAGGCAACAATAAATTTGCCCGATTTTTTAAAGTCGATTAGTGCATTACGGATCTCCTCAGTAGTGGCCTGCCCCTGCATCATGTAACTTTCGTCTAAAAAGATGCCTTTTATATTGTCATCGCTTTTAGCCTTTTTGATGCTGGCCAAAATATCATTAAGCCCCAGGGCTTTTTCGCCGTCGAAGCCTAAAAAGCCAAGCCCCGCAAAGGGGTTATTAGGCGTACGTTCGTTTATTTGGTAATCTATTTTTACGTGCAATATAGAATTTGCATCCACATCCGGTGATTTATCTGAGCTTGCAGCGGCTATTATCCCGCCTATCACCAAAAAAAACAACACTACAAATATTACCGAAGAAATAATGATGCCCACTACCGTGGCGAATACGAATTTGAAGAATTGTTTCATTAACTGTTATAAATCGTTTATATATGCAAAGTTACTAAATAAGGGCTGCTTACTAATTATTAAGAGCCTGATATAAGATATTTGTTACAACATGATTACTGTTTTTTTATTATTGGGGACTAACCTGGGCAACCGCCAATTGTTTTTACAACAGGCAATTGCACACATAGCGGAGGAGGTTGCCCCCATAATAAATGCCTCATCAGTTTACGAAACGCAATCCTGGGGTAAAACCGACGAGCCGGATTACCTTAACCAGGTGATTATGCTGCAAACCAACCTTCCTGCTAAAGATATACTCCAAAAGATACTCGGTATAGAATTGCAGATGGGCCGCAAACGCGAGGTTAAATGGGGCTCGCGTATTATTGATATTGATATTTTATTTTATGGCGACGAAGTAATTAATGAGCCGGATTTAATTGTACCCCACCCGCAGTTGCACAACCGCCGGTTTACATTGGAGCCGTTGGTGGAGATAGCCCCGGAGTTTGTGCACCCAGTTTTAAATAAAAATATTTTAGCGCTCAAAAATGAGCTAAAAGATAGCTTGATTGTAAAAAAATTATACTTTTGAACTATAAACCTGTACGATGGCCGATAACATACCTGCGCAAGACCTTGATCTTGACTTTTTATACGAAATTGCCGATGGCAGCGACGAATTTATTGTGGATTCTATCGCCATGTTCTTAGATCAAACGCCGCAATTGCTGGCCAGCATTACCGCAGCAATTGATGCGCAGGACTGGGTAGTTGCCGCACAGGCATCGCACAAACTGAAACCAAACCTCGGCTTTTTTGGCATGCCATGGAGCCAGGCGACGATACAGGAAGTTGAAATAGCCTGTAAAACCGGTGCCGCCAACCCACCCGAGATCATCGAGAAATTTAACCAGGTAAAAACCATGGTGAATAAAAACCTGATAGAGCTTAACAAAATTAAGATAGAGAAGGAAGCGAACCTTTAGGATTTTAGAATCAAGAAACAAGAAACAAGACCAAAGAATTCCTACATAATACAAGAGGCAACCACATAATGTGATCGCCTCTTTTTATTTACAACAAACTATCAGCGATAACCTGTTTCTGTCTTGATTCTTGAATCTAACGGTCTTTCCTCTAACTTAAGCTACTTCTTCCAGCTTAAAGCTATAGCTTTCCATAATCAGGTTGGCTAATAGGTTTTTACAGGCTTCATCAACTTTGGCGCTGGCGGTTTCGGTACTCTCAGCTTCAATTTCTAAGGAGATATGCTTGCCTATGCGTACGTTCTGAATTTCGGATAAGCCTAAATTCTTCATGCTGCCGGTTACAGCTTTGCCTTGCGGGTCAAGGATTTCTTTTTTCGGCATTACATCTATTTCGGCCAGGAATTTTTTCATGTTGTGATTGTGTTAGGAAGATACCTTCTGAGTTTATTTTCTGTGCGAGCCACTCATGATGGTATCGTCGGCAAATTTTAGTTGAATTATAGATAGGGTGATATACATTACTATAACCACCGGAACTGCCGCAAATTTAAAAAATAGTATGAGTATTGCCGAAAACAGCAGCAATAAATAACGGTAAAAATTTTTATTGAAATCGCTGTTCTTAAATTTTAACGACATCAGCGGGATCTCTGCCACCAGCAGCGTGCACATCAGGGCAATAAAAATTAATATTGCATAAGGGTTAAGGATATAACGTGCCAGGCCATCATATTGCTGTAGTATTAAAGGGATAGATGCGATAAGTATCGCATTTGCGGGGGTTGGTAAGCCTATAAAGCTATCGGCCTGGCGTGTATCGCTGTTGAACTTAGCCAGCCTCAGCATCGAAAATACGGCTAACAGGAAGGCCGCATAATTAACGTATTCG
>CBFGNE010000101.1:0-8497 GCA_965649995.1 uncultured Mucilaginibacter sp. | reverse complement strand
TATTCAGCAGGAACGGATTGCCAACACCGTGCACGAGATTCAATACGGCACCGTAAAAAACGACCTGCAGCTATGGTTCCATGGTGGTGCGTTCGATCTTTTGCAAGGCATCCTCATCATAAACCGCTACCAATACCCCGACCTGGATGAACAGAAGGTGATTAACCAGGTAGAAGCAATTAAGCGTGATATTTGGTTACAGATGATGAACGAGGCCAGCCCGGTAGAGCAAATAAAGCTGATGAACCATGTATTTTACGCCATCCATGGTTTTAGCGGAAACACTGCTAACCACCGCGACCCGCAGAACAGCTATATAAGCCAGGTGCTGGAAAGCAAAAAGGGCAACCAGATCTCGCTGGCCATTATTTATTCTATCATCGCCCAAAAACTGGATATCCCGGTATACGGCGTAAACCTGCCGCAGCATTTTATTTTGGCTTATATGGATGAGAGCCAGGAAACCGAATTTGAAGGCGGTATCCTGTTTTACATCAACGCCTTTAACAAAGGCTTCATTTTCGGTAGGCGCGATGTAGATATGTTTTTAAAACAGCTTAACCTTAAATTCGACAAGCAATTTTACGAGCCTTGCTCCAACGCAGACATCATAAAACGCGTTTTGCGTAACCTCATCAGTGCTTACGAACATGCGGGCGCATCTGAAAAAGTTGATGAGTTGAATGAGTTGCTGGGAATTTTAGAATAAAAAAGACACAAGAAGTCAAGAGCCAAGAATCAGGATAGAAAGCCTCGTTTATCTTTATTTCTTCCCAGTTTTTTCTTGTCTCTTGATTCTTGACTTCTTGCCTCTCCCTCATTCGTCCCACCAATCCTCCGTTTCGCCCCATTTACTTTCATCTTTTTTTTGGCCGGGTTATCTTGCGGCATAATTTTTCAGCACATGATAACACTTATCCAAAAACCTGTCGACATAAAAAAAATAGAATTATGGGGAGCCGGCCTCATTTACGGCTTTGTTTTGCTGTTGTTATTGATGCGCGTAGCCGATAGTAATGTAAACGTGGTTTGGACACCCTATCGCTATATGTTTGAGGAATACCATCTGCATTATTCCTATTCCAAATATTTCTTCTTCCCGATGGTGGCGCGTTTTACGCTGTACTTTCTTTCGTTTTTGCTTTGGAATTTTATCATCATCCCATCGCTGGTGGCAAAGCGCCAAACTACCTTAATGATCGTATTGGCAGTTGCGTTGTTCGGCGCCATATGGCTGGTTTGCGGCATTACCGATACCTGGTTAAAGGGCTACCTGTTCTACCATAAATCGCCGGGCTATGTGTACAACCTGGTTTTTAAAACAAACCTCATTTATGCTATATGGGTGATAATGATGCTGACGCTTTACAGCCTGATAAAGCATGTAGCTAATTATTTGCTCAACAATACCGACCGGATACAGTCGGAATATAAAGTACTCACCCGCGATAGCATTATTGCCCTGGTGCTATGGATGCTATTGATATTTGGGATGTTGCTGATTGATGCCAATATTGATGTGATCGCTTTGTTTTTTGTAACTGTACCCGTGGCAATTGGGGTGCACGGCCTTTCTACGTACAGCCTTATACCCACCACGCTTGCCAATAAAAAACGGTTTTTAACTTACTGGCTAAAGGTAGTTTGGGTAACCACAGCGGTTTCAATACCTGTGCTTTTTATTTCGGCGATGGCCTTACACAGGCACGAAGCTGTAGCCATTATAGCGGGTTTTAATGTCGGTTTCCAGCTTTTGGTGGTTGCGCCATTCTCGTGGATTACCTATAAACGCCGCATGGCGGGTACCGCCGAGATTCTGAACCTGAAAACCGCCCTCGGCACTTCTGCCGCAAACCTCGATTTTTTGCGCTCGCAGATAAACCCACACTTTTTATTTAATGCGTTGAACACTCTTTACGGCACCGCCCTGCAGGAAAACGCCGACCGCACGGGCGAAGGCATACAGCGCCTGGGCGATATGATGCGCTTTATGCTGCAGGAAAACATGCACGAAAAAATACTGCTTACCCGCGAGATAGATTACCTAAACAACTACATCGCCCTGCAAAAACTGCGCACGCAAACCTCGCCCGATATTAAGATAGATGTGCAGATAGAAGACCATATCCTGGGGTTGCAAATTGCCCCTATGCTGCTGATCCCATTTATAGAAAACGCTTTTAAACACGGCATCAGCCTGCGCGAACCATCGCATATAAAAATAACCCTGCAGACAAAAGAGAATACCCTGTACTTTGATGTGCACAACAGCATCCATACACGGCCAGATAACGACCCTGAAAAAGGTAAAAGCGGCATAGGGCTGGTGAATGTAAAACAAAGGCTAAAACTGCTTTATCACAACAAGCACGAACTCATCATCCGCGAAAACGCAAGCGAATTTTTTATACATTTAACCATTAATCTTTCCTGATATTTTGATAAGCGCTGTAGCCATAGATGACGAACCTTTAGCCCTTGGCGTGGTGCGCTCCCATGCGGCTAAGGTTCCGTTTGTTGATTTGAAAGCCGAATTTACGGATGCCTTTAAGGCCATGGAATACTTGCAGCACAACCCGGTAGACCTGTTGTTCCTGGATATTAAAATGCCAGATATCTCCGGCATCGACCTACTTGCCTGCCTCAGCAAAAAGCCATTGGTAATATTCACCACTGCCTATACCGAGCACGCCGTAACCAGTTTTGAACTGGATGCTGTGGACTACCTGCTCAAACCGTTCTCGCTGGCACGGTTCACCAAAGCCTGCAACAAGGCTTACGAGCTGTACAACTTCCGCAATGCCAAAGAAGATAAAAAGGATTATATGTTCCTGAAAACGGGGTACGAGCTGGTGAAGGTAATGTTTGATGATATTTGCTACCTGGAAGCAACCGGCAATTATGTAAACTTCGAACTGAAGGATAAACGACTCCTCTCCCGCATGACCATCTCCGAAGTGGAAAACATGTTGCCAGCAGAGCAATTCATCCGCATACACCGTTCATTCATCGCCGCCGTAAACAAAGTGGAAAAAATAGAGCGGCACCAGTTGGTTGTAAACGGCGCGGTGCTACCTGTGGGGAGCTCTTACTACCAGAATTTGGCGGCAGTAAAGTAGAGGCCCCTAATACCCTGAAGGGGGAACCGGGGCTAAAAAATCCCCATCCATAATCAAAAGTTTCACCCCATTTTCTGATATTGAACGGTGCGAGCTTGCATCGTCAGACACTATATAGCTCATACCCGCGGTTAGGGTGAATATTTCGCCGGTTTCCAGTTCGCTTTCAAACTCACCTTCCAGGCAATGCACAATGTGCCCTTTCTGGCACCAATGGTCAGCAAGGTAACCGGCAGAATATTCTACCAGCCGTATCCTTAAACCAGGTAATTGCAGCACCTGCCAAAAAGATGTGCCGGTGGTACCGGGATGCTCTTCTTTTGGGATGTTATCCCATTGGATAGTTTGGAAGGGGATATTCACTTTATCGGCTCAATAATTTATGGCGGTTAGCGTAACACAGACCTAACCCCTCTCAAGGGGCGAACTAAAACAATTTACCAATCAAAAGTCGCCCCTCCAGGGGGCGGAGGGGACCGCCTTTCTACTTCTTCAACCACCCATTCGCATCCATCCAGGCGGCTGCCCAATCAAACCATTTCTCTTTGGTAGTAGGGTTTGGCATGCCGAAACCGTGGCCGCCGTTTTGGAAAAGGTGCATCTCTACCTTAACTTTCGCATTGATCAATGCTTCGTACATCATCAGGCTGTTTTCTACCGGCACTGTGCCATCATCCTGCGCGTGTATTAAAAAGGTTGGCGGGGTATTGGCGGTTACCTGTTTCTCGTTAGAGTAAAGGTCTATAAGCGCTTGCGGTGGGTTTTTACCGATAAGGTTATCCCGCGAGCCGGTATGCCCTTTTGGCCCGAAAGTTATCACCGGGTAAATCAGCATCATAAAATCCGGGCGCACGCTGATGTTATCCTTGTTATCAATCAGTACTTTATCAAAATGCGTACCCTCAGTAGAGGCTAAATGCCCTCCGGCAGAAAAGCCGATGATGCCGATACGGTTAGGGTCGATACCCCAAACAGATGCACCTTGCCTTACTATTTGTACTGCACGCTGCGCATCCTGTAATGGTCCGATCGTTTTATCTACCATGATCTCATCCGTAGGCAGGCGGTACTTTACCAAAAAAGCCGTAACGCCAATGCTACTAAACGCTTTCGCGATGTCGGCACCTTCGTGTTTATTCGCAAGCCCGGCATAACTCCCACCGGGGAATATAATTATCGCGGCGCCATTGGCTGTGCCTTTTTCGGGCAAGTAGGGCGTAATGGTGGGAATGCTAACCTTTGTTATCCAACTATTGGCATCGGTTACCTGCACATATCCCGCAGGTGTAGGCTTTGAATTAGGCACGCCTTTAGGGTACAAAGGCAATGGGCCTTGCTGGCTGTAGGCTGAAAATATAGTCATTATCAAAGCGCAGGCAATTAAGATTTTCTTCATAAATAAATTAAGTAATTGGCCTTCGCAAGTTACAACTCTTGAAATAAAAAACGACGCTGTGTTTGCAGCATCGTTTTTTGTTATCCGGAATAATGCTGAACTTGTTTCAGCACCCCACACGCAAAGCAACCACTATGCTTAACGGTTTTGCAAAATTCGCTACCTGCCGCGTGGGTTCCCAAAATAAATTCGGGATGACGTTTTTTCTTCTTTTAGTTTTTCGGCCCGCCAAATTCCATCAGGTACGATTTCAGGAACTCGTTCAAATCGCCATCCAGCACAGCGGCAGCGTTGGAAGTTTCATGGTCGGTACGCAGGTCTTTCACCAGTTTGTACGGATGCAAAACGTAGTTGCGTATCTGCGATCCCCACTCAATTTTCTTTTTGTTGCCCTCTACCGCGCTTGATGCTTCGGCGCGTTTGCGCATTTCGGCCTCGTACAGTTGCGATTTTAGCAAGCGGATAGCGTTCTCCTTATTCTGCAACTGTGAACGCGACTCCTGGTTTTTTATAATAATGCCCGATGGCTTGTGGTATAAACGCACCGCAGTTTCTACCTTGTTTACGTTTTGCCCACCTGCACCGCCGGCCCGGAAGGTTTCAAATTCGATATCTGCATCCTTCACCTCTATCTCTATGGTATCATCCACCAGCGGGTACACATATACCGAAGCAAAGGAGGTGTGGCGTTTGGCATTAGCATCAAACGGCGATACGCGTACTAAACGGTGTACGCCATTTTCGCCCTTCAAATAGCCGTAGGCAAAATCGCCCTCCAGCTGCAGGGTAACAGTTTTTACGCCGGCCACATCGCCCGGTTGGTAATCCTGCTCGGTAACTTTGTAGCCATTTTTTTCGCCCCACATAATGTACATACGCATCAGCATGCCTGCCCAGTCGCAGCTTTCGGTACCACCGGCACCCGCGGTAATTTGCAGTACCGCGTTAAACTGGTCTTCCTCGGCACTCAGCATGTTTTTAAATTCCAATTCTTCCACGGCATGTACCGCAGCTTCAAACTGTTCTTTCATTTCCGCTTCGGTGGCATCGCCCGCCTGAAAAAACTCGAACAAAACGCCCGTATCTTCCACTACCGCAACTACCTTTTGGAAGGCATCAGTCCATATTTTTTTTGTTTTGATGGAAGCGAGTACCTTTTCGGCCTCTTTAGGATGATCCCAAAAATTGGGGCCAATGGTTATTTCCTGTTCCTGTTGCATCGCATCGAGTTTGGTATCGATGTCAAAGATGCCTCCTCAGGGAAGTTGTTCTATCCCTTAAATCCTGTAAGTTTTCCTTGGTCATGCAGCAAATATAGGGAAAACCTGTTGGAAAGTTGAAAGGTTAAGAGGAGTTGGAATGTTCAACGTTGGAAAGTTGTAAGGTTGAAAAGTTGAATATGGATAACCTTACAACATTAAAACCTCACAACTTTTAAACTTTCCAACATTAAAACCTTCAAACCTTTCAACATAAAAGAAAAAGCCCGCGTTGTTTGAAGAACGCAGGCCTGTATAATAAGAGTCCGGTTTGTTTAAGCTATTTTAAGCTGGGTTAAAAGCACGCCCATATCGGCAACATTGCCGCTTATTTTTGATAACAGCGTATCTAAGGCAAATTCTTTATTTTGTTCGGTTTTACTTTGGCGGATCAACTCCTGCATTACCGGGCGGATGAGTTCATTAGAAATGCGTTTTGCGTCGGCCGAGCTGATGTCGTAATATTTATCCAGTTTTATAGCAAACCTGTTCACCGCACTATCAATAAGCGGATTATCATAGATGCCGGCAAACTGAAAATATTTCACCAGGTCTTTTAATTTACCACTCTCTAAATGCGTTTTTATTACCTCTATTATCGAGCTTGATGCATCGTTTATAACCGATTCATGAAACCTTGGGGCAATTAAAGGGTTGTTCATAACAGCCATCCCGGCGTTATTTTTTACAAGCAAAAACAATTTTTCGAACATAAAATCAGTTTTTAAGAGTAGATTAACATTTTAGCGGCAAAAAAGCTATTTGTTTGCCAACACAACAAATATATCAATTATTTATTTCGATATTAAAAAATATTTTAGATTTATGTTAAAATAATGACAATTATTTAAGTGTTGCATTAACACTATGCTCAATGTGTTGAAAAGACACAAAATCATCTAGTTAATACATAATTTCAATTTTTATTTACTGCCCTAAATTAACTTGTTACTTTTACCAAAAAATATTCCATTATGCTGCCATCTACCGATTTTACCGCTACCCAATCCTACAAATATTTAACCGACCATTACATCGATATGGTATCAAAAAGCTTAAAGGGCCTATTTGATACTGATGCAGAGCGTTTTGAAAAATTCTCGCTTCAGTTTGAGGATATTTTGGTTGATTATTCTAAAAACCGGATTGATGAAGAAACGCTCGCGCTATTGATACAGTTGGCGCGGGAGTGTGGTGTAAATGATGCAATAGCTGCTATGTTTTCTGGCCAGCAAATTAACGTTACCGAAGGGCGCCCTGTTTTGCATGTAGCCTTGCGTAACCGCAGCAATACGCCAATTTTAGTTGATGGCAAAGATGTAATGCCCGATGTAAACCGCGTTCTGGCGCAGATGAAGGATTTTAGCGAAGCTATTATCAGCGGCAGCTGGACAGGCTACACCGGCAAAGGCATAACGGATGTGGTGAACATTGGCATCGGCGGATCAGACCTTGGGCCGGTAATGGTTACCGAGGCTTTAAAAGCTTACAAAAACCACCTTACCTTGCACTTCGTATCCAACGTGGATGGTACGCATATAGCAGAAACCTTAAAAAAAGTTGACCCGGAGACTACGCTGTTCCTCATCGCATCAAAAACCTTTACCACGCAGGAAACTATGGGCAACGCCCACAGCGCCCGCGACTGGTTTATAGCCAATGGCGGTAAAGAAGAAGATGTGGCCAAACATTTTGCAGCCTTATCTACAAACGGCGAAGGTGTTGCCAAATTTGGAATAGATACCAAAAACATGTTTGAGTTTTGGGATTGGGTGGGTGGCCGCTATTCGCTTTGGAGTGCCATAGGGCTATCAATATCGTTGAGCATCGGCTTTGATAATTTTATAGAATTGCTGGAAGGTGCCCACGCTATGGATAAGCACTTCCAATCTACCGAACTGGAAGAAAATATTCCCGCCATCCTGGCTTTACTGGGTATTTGGTACAATAACTTCTTCGAATCGGAAACGCAGGCCATTTTGCCTTACGACCAGTATATGCACCGCTTTGCAGCTTACTTTCAGCAGGGCGATATGGAAAGCAATGGCAAGCATGTTGACAGGAACGGTAAACATGTTGATTACAGCACCGGCCCAATTATTTGGGGCGAGCCGGGCACCAACGGCCAGCACGCTTTTTACCAACTGATACACCAGGGTACCAAACTTATCCCCTGCGATTTTATAGCCCCGGCGCAATCGCATAACCCGCTGGGCGAGCACCATACCATGCTGCTCTCCAACTTCTTTGCCCAAACCGAAGCTTTGATGAACGGCAAAACCGAAGAGGTAGTGATAGATGAGCTGAAAAAAGCAGGTAAATCTGAAGAAGAAATAAGCAAAATAGCACCATTTAAGGTATTTGAGGGTAACCGCCCTACAAATTCCATATTGGTTAAAAAAATAACGCCCAGAGCATTAGGTTCGTTAATTGCCATGTACGAGCATAAAATATTTGTACAGGGCATCATCTGGAACATCTACAGTTTCGACCAATGGGGGGTTGAACTGGGCAAGCAACTGGCCGGTAAAATATTACCCGAACTGAAAGGCGATGAAGAGATAAGCACCCACGATTCATCTACCAACGGGTTGATCAATCAGTATAAAGCTTGGCGATAGTGCCAGTTTGCAGTGGGCAGTTTGCAGTTTTTGATTTCCTGCCAATTGCTTGCTGCAAACTACTAAGTTTTTCTAACCTGCAAACTCAATACTTAGGGTCTT
>CBFGNE010000100.1:0-8540 GCA_965649995.1 uncultured Mucilaginibacter sp. | reverse complement strand
CGCCCCAACCCGGCTTACCCAAATTATCTATAACCTGGTTGGCAATGCCATAAAATTTACCGAAAAAGGCAAGGTGAGCCTGCATATGTTCGCTGTTGCGCACAACGAGCATCAAACACCAGTCTCTTTTTCTGTTTCGGATACGGGTATTGGTATTGCCGACGGCCGGCAGGACGCCATATTTGATCCCTTTACACAGGCATCAGCAGCTACTACCCGCCACTATGGAGGTACAGGGCTCGGGCTGGCCATTGTTAAGCGCCTGTTGAAACTGTTCAACAGCGCTATCGAACTAAAAAGCAAGCCGGGGGAAGGCTCCGTGTTTTCTTTTACGGTACAATTTGAAGCGTATAAGGGTACTATCAGCCCAACTGCTATACATACCTCAATGGATAATAGCCTCGCAAACCTCAATATATTAATCGCTGAAGATAACCCGATAAACTCCTTGCTGCTGGTGAAATTGCTCACCAAATGGAAAGCCCGGTCGGTAGTTGCCAATAATGGGCGGGATGCGGTTGATAAATTATTGATCGGAAATTTTGATGTTGTTTTAATGGACCTGCATATGCCCATAATGGATGGTTTTGAGGCAACTGCGTGCATCCGCCAACTGCCCGATCCGCTTAAAGCCAACATCCCGGTTATTGCACTAACAGCATCAGTATCGCACAATATCCATAGTAAAATTAAAGAGGCAGGCATGCACGACTACCTCTCCAAGCCATTCCAACCTACCTTATTGTATCAAAAACTGGAGCCGATAAATACAGCAAAGGCCGGCGAAGAATTGATGGGGTAATACCGCCTCTGTAGTTATGAACCGTGCTTTATTTCGAAAGGAAAAATTACCTTTACGCATCATAAAACAAAAATGGAAAAGTCGGAAAAAACGCAAATAACCGTAGAGGCTACCGTTGGTGCTCCTGTTGAAATAGTTTGGGACCTTTGGTTACAACCGGAGCACATTGTAAAATGGAATAACGCAAGCGAAGACTGGCATACCCCTAAATCAACAAATGACGTTAAGGTAGGCGGAAAATTCTCATCAACCATGGCAGCCAAAGATGGCAGCATGAGTTTTGATTTTGAAGGCACGTACACGGCAGTAGAAGAATATAAATTGATAGCCTACATCATCGCCGACGGCCGTAATGTAGAGGTGCATTTTACCGATGATGACGAAAGTACCAAAATTGTTGAAACCTTTGAGGCAGAAGGCACGCACCCGATAGAAATGCAACGGGGCGGTTGGCAGGCTATTTTAAACAACTTTAAAAAGTACGCCGAGGAGAATTAACAGGCATCTCCGTTTAAAGATTTACCCATACTACTAATATGGCAAGGTGACATGAATAAATCCTTTTTTTCTATTCACCCTGTCGTCCGCATTTGTTATCAAAACATCGGTCCAAATATTACGCGGAAGATTGCAGTCCTGTTTGGATAAGGCCGCTAAAGGGTAGTTTTTGCCCGTTTTATAATATCAACACAACTCTTTATAGTTTGGGTAAAGTAAGCATTCATTTTTTTAAACAGGTTAACTGGCAGCCAACACCGCCGGGCAGCCTTTTTTTAAAAGAAGGCGAGGTACATGTGTACCGCATAAATATTGCTGCAAACATGCATGCCTTGCAAACATTTTATGCTACACTTAATCCTGGTGAAGCCGAGCGTGCCAATAAGTATTTTCAACAGAAAGACAGGCACCGCTTTATTATAAGCAGAGGGGCGCAGCGCAATATTTTGGCCCGGCACTTAAATAAACCGCCCGCGCATATTCAGTTTGGTATCGGCACTAACAAAAAGCCTTATTTGGCTGGGATCAATGGGTCGGGTATGCAATACAACATCACCCATGCCGGCCAATGGGTAATGCTCGCCGTAACCAATGCCGAAGTGGGAGCCGATGTTGAGTATATTGACCCAGGTTTCGCGTACCGTGATATTTTGGAGGAGCATTTTAACGCCGCCGAAATAGCATTTATAAATGCGGAAGATTCTGTTACACGCTTTTTTAAACTGTGGACCAGAAAGGAAGCGTTGTTAAAGGCAACAGGGCAGGGGCTTGGCGAGCACCTTAAAATAACCGCATCGTTGGATGCAGAACATGTTTTACCCAACGCGCTGCTTGGAGCCGAAAAGAATTGGCAAGTAAGCAGTTTTGACTTGGCGGATTGCTACATAGCAAGTATTGCAACCGAGAATACGAACCGCCAATTAAATTTTTTTGATATCAGTTTCTGATATATACAAACCCCTGTTTGTTTTCCGGGTTAAATTTTTCTTTCAATTCATAAATAAATGGTGCTTATAGGTTAATTGATAGTTGCGATGGTGTAAACATTAAATATGATTATATATTAGTATGCCATTATACTAACCAATGATAGCCAATTTACCGGATTATGTTTACTTATACATTGCCCGTATTTGCCGGCCATGGCGTGCCATATATTTTGTTCTTTTTTTAACAGCGCTACCTTATCTTTCTTTCGCACAAAGTATTATACCGCGGTTTGAAACAATTGGCGTAAACGACGGGCTTTCGCAAAGTTCGGTATATAGTGTTTACCAGGATAAAAAAGGTTTTATGTGGTTTGGTACTGCCGATGGACTTAATAGGTTCGACGGGCACGCCATAAAGGTTTTTAAGGTAAAAGATAACGCCAGCGCTAATTCAAATTACGTACGTGGCAACACCCGCGAAGACAAGCAGGGCAATATATGGTTTACCAACGAAACGGGCATATTTTGTTTTAATGTTGCCCGCGAAGTGCTTACACGACGACATGCCCTTAGCCAGAATGACCAGGCAAGCGGCGTTTTTATTGATAACAACGACATATTTTGGATTTTGTGCACCGGCGGCATAGCAGGTTACGACATCAACAAAAACAAGTGGACGCAATATGCTGCAACGTTTAAACTCAATAATAAAAACGCTACCGGTTTCAGGGCAACTACCGACAATCTGGTCAATATATGGTTTAAAAACAACGGGTTTGGCATTTATCATTTTAATACAAAAAGCCACCAATACCGTCACAGCCTTGCAAATGTGCCGATAGCCTGCCTCAACTTTAATAACAAAAAAATATATTATTGGTGCAATAATACCCTGGTAACGGCCGACACTTTACTAAATACCATCAGCAAGAAACATTTCGATATTGCCGAGCGCGTTGCAATGGTAATAGATATATTACCTGATTCTTATCAGCGTATATGGTTCACTACATCCACGGCAGGCATACTTTGTTACAATTTATCCACAGGTAAAATGGATATGTACCGGCATGATAACGCCAGGCAAAAATCCCTTGCCTTTGATATTACCCGCTGCCTGTACATTGATCGGTTTGATAACCTATGGGTAGGCACCGATGGCGGGGGAGTAAGCCGCCTCGACCTTAAGCCCGCTAAATTCAACCTGTTCCCGCTGAACGAAGGCGACTATAGTTTTTTAAACAACTATTTTATTAAATGCTTCTACGAAGACGAACGTGGGCGGATATGGTTCGGTACGCAAAATAACGGGCTCAATATCTTCGATCCGCGCGACCGTAGCGTAAAAAACTATCCTGCTTTTGTTAAGTCAAAAGGGGGGCTTTCTGGCATCGTATCCTCCGTATTTAAAGATGCAGCCGGCAATATGTGGGTAGGCAGCAGCCTCGGAATTTGCCTCTTTGATGAAAAGTCGGGCACATTTAAACCGATAGATATTTCGGTAATGCCAACGCAATTGCTAACGCCGGCCGGTAATTTCGTTATCAAGTTTAAGCAATTGCAAAATGGCGAGTTGCTTGTTTGTACCAGCCTCGGTTTGTATAACATTAGCAGGCAACCTACTGGCGAGTTTAAAGTGGTTGGTGTTATCGATAAACGTTTGCAGGGATTATCTATCGACGTAGTTGAAATGGGCGACAAAAGCTTGTATGTCGGTGTTCCTGGCTCGTCGCTTTATCAATTCAAAAAAAATGGCAATGCCTATAATTTTGCGGGAGGGCATCTTTCACACTTAGACATTAGGAGCCTGCACGCAGACGAACGCGATAAAAATAAACTGTGGGTAAGTTCGAGCATTGGGCTGATAGAATATAATACCGGCAACAACACATTTATTACATACAAAACAGCCAATGGTTTGGCTAATGATTACGTATACGGTGTTTTGGAAGACAAGGAGCACAACTTTTGGATAAGCACCAATGGCGGCTTAAGTTATTTCGACCGAAAGAAGAAGGTGTTTCAGAACTATACTGCCAGTGATGGTTTACAAAGCAACGAGTTTAATACGGCGGCATATTACAAAAGCGCGAAAGGCACCATGTATTTTGGCGGCATAAAAGGTTTTAATTGGTTTAATCCGGAGAATTTATATACAGGGAGGCATAAGCCAGGTGTTGCTGTTACAGCGGTTTTGGTCGACGATAAACTTTATGCAGGCAGTGCAGGGCAGGTAACCCCTCATGCAATCGAAGTTCCGTATGATAAGAACAGCTTATCGGTTTCTTTTGCCGCACTGGATTATACCATGCCATCGGCAAATAAAATCGCTTATATGCTTAGGGGGCTCGAAACCAACTGGGTTATCACAACCAACAAAAATGTACGCTACGCAAAACTATTGCCGGGGCATTATACCTTCCTGGTGAAAGCCGCAAATGGCGATGGTGTTTGGAGCGACGTGGAGGCCGTTAGCATTAATATAAACGCCCCGTTTTGGCAGCAGACGTGGTTTTATGTAACCTGCGGCTTTCTTGTCATCGGCGGCATTACATACCTTACCTGGCTGCTATCGCAATTAAAAATTAAACGCCGCCTGCGCTTGTTAGAAAGGCGGCACGCTATAGATGCCGAACGCAACCGCATAAGCCGCGATATGCACGATGAGATAGGCAGCGGGCTTACCCACATTGCCCTGTTGAGCGAACTGATACAAACTCAGTATAAAACAGATGCTGCGGTGAAAAACGATGTAGGCAATATATCCGCATCGGCACGAAAGCTGATCACCAACATGAGCGAGATTATTTGGGCGCTTAACCCTCAGAACGATTCCCTGGAAAACCTGCTGGCTTACACCCGCGAGCAAATGCAGCAATATTTTGAACCTTTTGATATGGTGCTGCAAATTGATTTTGCCGATACCGTACCCCATATACCTTTAACCAATGAGCAAAGGCGCAATTTATACCTGGTAACCAAAGAGGCCTTAAATAATACCATGAAGCATGCACGCGCAAGCCTTGTGAAATTATCGTTTGAAATTAGTGGTACACTAATGGTTTTTACAATATGCGATAATGGCTGCGGGTTACCCTACGGATGCCAGAAACCCAATAGCAACGGGCTTAAAAATATGCAAAAAAGGATGGAGGACATAGGCGGGCAACTGCAAATAACCAACAGTTTAAACGGGCTTTCGGTTTGTTATACGCTTTGTTTGCCAAAATAAAATACTACTTTTTTACAACGAAATCTCCCCGCTTTTAATCTTAGCTTTATGAAGCCATGACCCCTATCATTATCATTGAAGACGACGAAAAAATACGTAACTACCTGGGCGCCTTACTGGCGGGTTCGGGCGAGTTTAATTTAAACGCATCGTTTGTAAGCGCAGAGGAGGCGATCGAATTTTTCCAGTGCGGGTTGGGCGATTCGGTGGAGATTGTATTGACGGATCTGCAATTACCAGGTATGGCGGGCAATGAGTTTATCAGCTGGCTTAAACCCCATCGTCCCGATATACAGATAATGGTTTTGAGCGCTTATGATGATGCTGACCATGTATTTAAAGCCCTGCAGGCTGGTGCAACGGGTTATGTGCTTAAAAATACGCCATCCACAAAACTGGTAGAATCTATCATCGATTTAAGAAAAGGCGGGAGCCCAATGAGCAGCCAGATAGCCCGGAAGGTTGTGCTTGCCTTTCAGCAACAGGTGCCCTATGTGGATGCCAAAGAAAGCCTTAGCGACCGCGAAAATGAAGTGCTGCTATGGCTAAGCAAAGGCTTTAGCTACCAGGAAATTGCCGATAAACTGTTCATCTCGATAGATACCGTGCGTACCCACATACGCAATACATACGAGAAACTGCACGTGCGCAATAAGAAGGAAGCGCTGCGCAAAACAGGTTACCGCTAAATTCTGATTACTACTTATATCACATTTTTTGTAGCTGATGCCGAAGGTATTTTTACATACCTAATTTATGGCCAGCATGAAAAGATTTTTACTTATCGCGGTTACACTCGTACTTTCCACCTTTGTCATCAATGCGCAGGAAACCGTGCAGGACCTTTCTAAAAAGGCGGGCAAGGGTTTTTTGCTTAGCGCAACAAATGCCGATGGTGCCTACACCATCACCTATAAAATACCCGGCGATAAAAAGAAGAACGAAATATTTTACGAAACCTACCAATTTGACAGCAACCTGAAGTTTGTTAAGAACGAGGAGATCTCCGAACCAAAGATATCTGCCGAGGATAAACCCGATAAAACAGTAAGCGGCTTTTATGCTTCAGTAGGCGGATGCAGCTCTTTCGAGATACTTAGCATGAAGCTGAAGTTTACTAAGTACAGCGACCTAAAAACCTGGGATTACCGCAAACAGCAATACGTATTTAAAAAGGGCATCACTTCAGAAGTTATCAAGCCGAAGAATGGTAACGATAAATATTATGGCTTTGCAGCCTTTAACAGCACGGTAGACGAAAGCCTGTTTGTGCTGGCTGGGCTGGAGAGCAAAGCGCACAAGGATGGGATGGATTTTTTTGTGCTTGGCGTAACGCCCGACGTGGAGATAACCGCTAAACCTGTTGATGTAAGCGGCTCGCAATCGTTAGTTTATTCGCACCAATTAGATAATGGGGACGTTGTGTTGGTATTTGCACCGGAAAAAGGCGAGCCGGATATTACTGCTTACACTTACCTTAAATATTCCGACAAAGGCGAGGTGAAGAACAAGGTTACCTTTAAAAGCCCGTCACCCAACCTGTTAATACAGGATGTAAGCGAGGATAACGGATCGGTGTTTTTCTGCGCCACCTCAACAAAATCAAAAGAAGCTTATGGCGAGGTGTTTGAAAACTATGCCGCATCTATTGTAAACCCCTGCTTTACCGAAGGAAAGAACAAGCTGGATTTTAAATGGCTAAAAAAATCTGGCGAAAAGATGGAGAGCTTCCACCTGCTGAAGTTTACCGATAGCAAGCTTGATTTTGCCACGACCGCAGCCATAGGTGATTTTAAATCGAAATTTAAAACATCCCCAGGTGATAAAGGTGCCGAACCATACAAGGGCGGCAAATTTACCATACAACAGTTTAAAGTAACCCCTCAGGGCGAATACCTGATAGGCGGCCAGCTGAATGATCGTACCAATTTGGGGCTGGGCAACCCAGTTAATACCTACGAAGATGTGGTTTGCCTGCATTTTGACCAGGCTGGCCAGCTAAAAGCCCAATATGGTGTTGGCAAGCTAAATAACGACAAGAAGAGCGAGATCTTCCCGATGGTGCAGAAGTTTGTGCCATCTAAAGACGGGAAAGCCCTCTACTGGGTAATTATGGAGGTTAAGGGCTTTAAAGGGTACGAGGATTTCTTAGCGGCTTATACAGGTAGCGCCACTTATTTCCCGAGGTACTATCCTCGTATAGCAAAGTTTGACCTTTCCAGCTCCAGCATAGGTGCCTTCAGCGTGCTTGGGAACGAGAAATTTTATGTTACCAAAAACTTTACCCCAATAGCCAATAAGGCCGATAACAGCTATGTATTTGTTGGCAGCGATGAGGATTATAAAAAGCTGTGGGTATCTAAATACACCTTTCAGTAATTCAGTAAAATATCACAAACAAATAACCATTCACTAAATCTCAAACAATTATGAAAAAATTACTACTCTTTTCTGCGTTCCTTGCCTTTGCATTAATAGCCAAAAGCCAATCGGAAGCGTACAAATCATTTAAAGTGGATATTGGCTTTGGCTATGCCATACCTGCAGAGAGCGCCGGTACAAAAGGCGGCGTTACTTTTACTATTCAGCCGCATTACCGGGTGAGTGATGACCTTGCGCTTGGCTTACGTTTAGAAGGCGCGGCACTTGCTTACCAAACCAGCGGCAGCGGCGATACCAAAGTATCGGTACTGGCATCATATGCTGCTACCGGCGAGTATTACCTGGCAGATGGCGGTATCAGGCCGTTTATTGGTGCCGGTGCAGGTCTCTTTACCCGGGCGTCAATTGACGTGGGCTCGGGCTCTACTACTGTAACGGTTCCAAGCGCAACCAAATTTGGCTTCTTCCCAACAGTTGGTATCGAGGCCGGGCATTTTCGTTTAGCCGCAGATTACAATATCCTGCCGGATAAAGGCGGATACCTTGCCTTTAAGATCGGTTTCTTCTTAGGCGGCGGTAAAAAATAAACATCATCAAAAAAACAACTACCATGAAAAAACTGTCAGTATTATTTATTGCAGCGGCAACCTTATTATTTTACACAGGCTGTGGCAAATCGGGTTCTAACAAAGATCCC